>NC_021039.1:1265050-1297511 GCF_000210095.1 Ruminococcus champanellensis 18P13 = JCM 17042 | reverse complement strand
TTATCACAAAAAGCGTTTCTCGGTTCGCTCGAAATACGGTAGATTCCCTCACTACCATCCGAAAATTAAAGGAACATCACGTGGAATGTTTCTTTGAAAAGGAAAATATTTGGACTTTTGATAGCAAAGGCGAGCTGCTTATCACGATTATGAGTTCTCTCGCACAGGAAGAAAGCCGTTCGATTTCCGAAAACGTCACATGGGGACAGCGGAAACGATTTGCTGACGGGAAAGTCAGTCTGCCCTATGCTCACTTTCTGGGCTATCGAAAAGGCGAAAACGGTCTGCCGGAGATTGTTCCGGAGGAGGCGGAGACGGTTCGATACATTTATCAGCGATTCATTGACGGTTTGACACCTTACAAAATTGCAAATGAACTGACGGCTCAAGGCATTCCGACTCCTTGCGGAAAGGAAAAATGGTCAGCTAGTACGGTGAAAAGCATTCTGACGAATGAGAAATACAAAGGCGATGCACTCCTGCAAAAGAAATTTACCGTTGACTTCTTAACGAAAAAGCAACAAATCAATGAGGGACAAGTTCCGCAATACTATGTCGAGAACAGCCACCCTGCGATTATCACGCCGGAAGAATTCGATTTTGTGCAGTCAGAGTTCCAGAAACGCTGCGTCAAGCCCTACAGTAGTACCAGCATTTACGCCACAAAAATTATCTGCGGAGACTGCGGGAGTTACTTCGGTGCAAAAGTTTGGCATTCTAATTCAAAGTATCGCCGAGTCATTTACCAATGCAACAGCAAGTTCAAAGGCAGTCACTTTTGCACCACGCCACATTTGTATGAACCGGAAATTCAAGAGAAATTTCTGCAAGCTTTTGCACAGTATTTCTCGCAGAAAGATGCGGTCATCAAGAATTGCCAATTTGCCTTAAACCGCTTGAAAAAGCAGGACAGCAAAAAAGCGGAGCTGCAAGATGAGTTAGTGGCAGTCAATGAAAAGCTAAAAGATTACATCCAGCACGGTGGAGAGAATTTCGATGCACTCAATGCAAAATATGAGGAGCTTTCCGCTCAGTTGGATGCTGAGGAGATAGCTGAGTCCGACCGGAAACGCCGGATTGCCAAGATGCAGAAAATTTTGCTGACGTTAAAGAAAACCGATTCTGTGCTGGAAACATTTGATGAATCCGTCTGGAATGCCGTTCTGGAAAATCTCACCGTGTTCCATGATGGGAGTTTGGTGTTTCTATTCCGGGATGGGACGGAGATAAAAGTGTGAGATAATTGCAGCCCTGTTGGAGAAATCCGGCAGGGCTATTTTTTTTCATAACTCAAGTCCATAATTGTAAATCCCAGCCCACAGGGCTACTTTTTCACTCCTTTTTTCTCTCCAAAACCCACTTAATTTTATTAAGTCAAATCGAAACCCCTTAAAAAACGCCACCTATCGTTTGCTTTTTGAAAAAACGCCGAGCTATCGTTTGCACTTTAGCTCATGAAAGCAAAAAATCATGCACCCGATTTTACGAGTGCATGATTCTTACATTGTATCATCAAAGATACGATTGTGGTGGAGGCGATGGGAATTGAACCCATGTCCGAAAGCCGATTCCGGTCAATTTCTACGAGTGTAGCTTTTCCTTTCAATTCCCGGCTCTGCACGCCGAAAAGCAGGCTTACAGAGTCGGTAGCTCAAAAGACCTTCAGCGGATATGAGCAGGTCCGCAGAATGTTCACTGCTGATCGACGCCTGTTCCGGGACCGCAGTCCTTCCCGGGCAGACGGATGGGGCCCTTAGGCAGCCATCAAAAGAGTATCGTTATCAGCGTTTAATTTTAAACGTGTTGCGTGGTTAAAGAGTCGCGCCCTCTACTCGCTTATGAACGTTCACAGCCCCCGTCGAAGCCTTTACGCCCCCCTTATTGATTCCGGGTCTTCAGCGCCCGGTCAATCTCCCGCTTGGCATCCCGTGCCGCTGCCGCATCCCGCTTGTCGTGGAGCTTTTTGCCCTTACACAGACCCAGCTGCACCTTCACCCGGCTGCCCTTGAAATACAGGGACAGGGGAATCAGCGTCAGTCCCTCCTGCTTGAGCGTACCCAGCAGACGATCAATCTCCTTGTGATGCATCAGCAGCTTACGAACCCGGAGGGGATCCGTGTTGAAAATATTGCCCTTTTCATAGGGAGAGATGTGCATGCCCTTGATCCAGAGCTCGCCCTTGTCGATGCTGCACCAGCTGTCCTTCAGGTTTACGCCCCCCTGCCGGATGGACTTGACCTCCGTCCCCACCAGGACGATGCCGGTCTCAAAGCTCTCCTGTACAAAGTATTCATGCCGGGCCTGTCGGTTCACCGCAATGGTCTTTAAGCCTGTTTGCTGCATACAGCACACCTCCCTGTTCAAGCGTTACACCTTATTATATCCTACTTTTCGTCGGAAGTCAAGGGCGGATCCTGTCTGTTTTGGTGGGAGTATGCAAGGGCAATGCCACACAAGCTCTGTACGGTGTTATCCAAGAAATGAACAGAGTACTAACACAAAAAATATTATAATAAATCAGCGATAGGTCAAGATATGTTATTGCACTGCACTATTTTGCATGTTATAATAAATGTATACTGCTGTATTGTGCACTAATCGGGGGATATGCAAAACGCACAGTGCAAACCGGAAACAAAGAGCAGCGTCCCTAAGGCGCTGCAAAACAGAGAATTTGGAGGGAATAGCATATGGTATTGACGAAGAAAACCGTCAACCGCATCTGGGGGCTGTTGACCGCCGCCCTGATGTCGGTGACGGGTCTGGCGATGGCGGCCGCCACCGCACAGCCTGCACAGGTTGTGGCAGCGGATGGCCCCGTAGGCTACGGAGCAGGCACCACCGGCGGCGCCGGAGGAACTTCCGTGACGGTTGCCACCGGGGATCAGTTCCTGGCGGCGCTGGACAGTAAGGCGGACAATGTGCCTCTGACCATTTATGTGGACGGCACCATCACCCTGGACAACACTGCACAGGATGAGCTGCTGATGAAGGATCTGTCGGACATTTCCGTCATCGGCGTGGCAGACCGGGGTGAATGCAACGGCATCGGTATCCGGATGGTACGGTGTGAAAACATCATCATTCAGAATATGGAGATCCACCATGTGCTGAAGGGTGCCGGTGAGGGAGATTCCATCAGCATTGAAAGCTCCGGCTATGTATGGGTGGATCACTGCGAGCTTTATAATGTATATGACGGAGACGAAAGCAAGAAGGATGTGTACGATGGTCTGTTGGACTGCAAGAAGAACAGCCACCATCTGACCTATTCCTACAACTACCTGCATGACAGCTGGAAAACCATGCTCTGCGGCTTTTCTGACAGCGACAACTATGACCGGACCTTTACCATGCACCACAACATCTTTGAAAACTGCAACTCCCGGCTTCCCCTGTTCCGGTTCGGCCATGCCCACATCTATAACAACTACTACCACGATATTTACACCAGCGGCATCAACACCCGGATGGGTGCAGAGGTGTTCGTGGAAAACAACATCTTTGACAACGTAAAGGAGCCGGTTTGCTCCCTGGACAGCAAAGCCATCGGCTACTGGAATCTGAGCGGCAACCAGTTCATCGGATGCACCGCTGCCAACACCAGCACCGAGACCTCCCAGAGCTGGTCGGAGAATATGGCAAACACCAGCACCTACAAGCCGGATTATGCCTACACCGCTGAGGGCACCGACACCCTGCTGGATACGCTGAAAAAATCCTGCGGCGTAGGCAAGCTGGACAGCACCGCTCCGGTCACACCGGGCACCACTGCACCGACTCCCACTACAACCACTGCTCCGGCTGTCACCACTGTCCTGGGGATCACCACTGTGCCCACCACCACGCCTTCCGTAGAGCCGGTTGCAGGCGCAATTTACTGCGCCCCCAATGGTTCTGATTCCGCATCCGGCACCATGGATAACCCCATGACCGTGCAGAAGGCAATTGATTCCGTACAGCCCGGCGGCATCATCTACTGCCTGGGAAGCGTATACAACCTGTCCTCCACCGTTAAGGTCGCTGAAAGCAACAGCGGCACAGAGCATGCCTACAAGACCATTTCCGCAGTGCCGGGTGCATCCGTAACCTTTGACTTTTCCGCAATGGCGCTGGACAATGCTAACCGGGGCGTGTCCCTGGAGGGCAGCTACTGGCACTGGTGCGGGATCCGGATCCAGGGTGCCGGGGACAACGGCATGATCCTGGCAGGCAGTCACAACGTGGTGGAGCTGTGTCAGTTCACCAACAACCGGGATACCGGCTTACAGATCAGCCGGGTGAACACCTCCTACTCTGACATTTCCCAGTGGCCCTCCTACAATACCATTCTCAACTGCACCGCAAGCAACAACTGCGACGAGGCAACCATGGAAAACGCAGACGGCTTTGCTGCAAAGCTCACCTGCGGCGTGGGGAATGTATTTGACGGATGCATGTCCTACAACAACAGCGATGACGGCTGGGATCTGTTCGCCAAGAGCGCAACGGGCTCCATCGGCGCTGTGACCCTCCGGAACTGCATCGCATTCCGCAACGGCTGGACTGAGGACGGCAGAGGCGGCGGAGACTGCGATGGCAACGGATTCAAGCTGGGCGGCTCCGGCGTAGGTACTGCCCATGTGCTGGAAAACTGCATCGCCTTTGAGAACCTGCACCATGGCTTCACCGACAACAACAACCCCCTGTTCGGCAGCCTTACCAACTGTACCTCCTTCGCAAACTCCAAGGGTGGCGGCAAGGCAAACTTCCAGATGGATCGCTGCACTGCCGGTACCTTCACCAACCTGCTGTCCTATGTAAGCTACGGCAACTGCGCAAGCGATAAGTTCGTAGGCAAGATCGGCAACTCTGTATACTATAACTCCAGCAAGTACTACCAGGTTGGCAGTATGGCGGACATTTCCAAAAATAAGGTTGGCGATGCCGTAACCGGTCCCCAGGACAGCGATTTCATCAGCGTGACTGCACCGGCAGAGGGCACGGATTTCCACACAGTATGGCGAAATCCGGACGGTTCTATTACCACCCATGGCTTCCTGATGCTCACAGAGAACAGCGGATTCCAGGGCATGGGCGCAGTATTCAGCACCCAGGAGCAGCCGCCGGTGGTTACCACTACGGTACCTGCCCCGGTTACCACGACTACCACCACAACCACCACCGAACCCCAGCCGGAGCCTGTATACGGCGACGTGAACTGCAACGGAGAGGTTGAGATCGGTGACGTGGTTCTGCTGGCACGGTACATTGCACAGGACGCAGGCGCACCTATCACCCCTCAGGGCGTGCAGAATGCAGACTGTGACAAGAACCAGGTGGTGGATTCCTCCGATATCACCATCATCTGTCGGTATCTGGCACATCTGACAGACACCCTTTGATTTGCCGACTTCTATCCCTTTCATAAAAGGCCCACCCCGGCATGCATATGCCGGGGTGGGCCTTTTTGTGGGTATATTTAAAATGATACACTAAAATATTGAAAAAGCTTGAAATCCTATAAAAAATGCTGTATACTATTGTTGTGTTTTAAATCCACATAACAAGACAGACAGGAGGAACCATATGAATTGTAAAGTATGCGGCGCAGAAAGTGGAAAATACCCACTATGCTGGAACTGCAACATATTAAAGGAACAAGGGCAAATTATAAAATGCACCACCTGCAAGCAATGGCATCATAAAGACGCCTCCTGCCCACAGGCGGAATCCGACCCAAATTCCAATCCTTTTCTGTACGAGCGCCGAGAAGCCTTGCTCTCGAACTGCGAAATTGCTTTTTTCGGCGCTATACAAAATGCCTTACCAGCTGGATTCCTTGTCTTTCCTCAAATCAATCTGGCTGCTTTTGTACTCCGCACTGATCAAGCATCTTATCATAATGAGCTTTTCAGAAATATCGATTTCCTGATCACGGATCACGCATATGTCCCGAAAATTGCTGTGGAGATCAACGACAAATCCCACCTTGAACGTAACCGCCATACTCGGGATCAAAAAATACAAAAGATCCTGGAAGAAGCAGGCATCCCTCTGCTGACTCTGTGGACGTCCTATGGCATCAACCAGGCTTACATTAGCCAACGTATCACCGCACTGCTGCAGGCACCTGTCTGTCGGGTACATCATTTCTCTGGTCAGACACCCGATTTCATACCACCATCAACGGATAATCCGATGCAGCCCGCATCTGCGCCCACTGAATCTGTCCCTCCCAAAGCAAAGCCAAGTGAATCTGAAAACAAAACCAAAAAGAAGCAGGGCTGCTATATTGCTACATGCGTCTACGGCTCCTATGATTGTCCACAGGTATGGCAGCTTCGCAGATTCCGTGATCTGACTTTGCGACGCTCTTATTTAGGAAGACTCTTTATTCAATGCTATTACGCAGTCAGCCCGACGCTTGTCCGGGTGTTCGGACACTCCCACTCCTTCCGACAGTTTTGGAGGAAAGTGCTGAATCCATTACTCCGACGTCTGCAAGAACACGATGTGCCAGACTCGCCATATCAGGATCCGGAATGACTTGCTCCTTTGCCCCTCTGTTCCGCCTGATACTCCACCAGGATCCACGCCATCAGCAGGTTTACAATGCCCCGCTGCTCCTGTTCGGTCAGGGCTCTGCCCCGGGGGACCTGGTACCACTTTTCCAGGCATCCCCGGCAGCAGCAGGCACATGCATGCTGGGCTACGAACACCGGATGCCCCCGCATGGGAGTCTGCTTCCCATCCTTTGCCGGATACGCCGGAGCCAGCCGCTTGGCAACAAACTCTGCCGCATGGCTTCGGATCACCTGCAATCCCTTCTGATCGATGTACGCCTTGTCCTGCTCTGACAGATGAAACCGGGCACGGAACGGGGACGTTTTCAGCCGTTCCAGCGCCGCCCGCAGCTTATGCATCTGCATCCCTCCCGAAGAAAACACCGCACAAAGCCAGAATCCGGCTCCGTGCGGTGCTATTTTTATTTGCTTGCTTCCTGAATCTTCTTTTGCAGGGTCTCATAACTGGAGATGATTCCGCCGGTCACATTCAAAATCTTCTTCCGGGTCATAAAGTTGGTATAGGTGCCGTTTTTCATGATCCAGTAGGTGGTATCCGATGCGGGGATCAATTCCACCCGGTTCACCTCGCCGCTTTGGAGCGTATAGGTGAAGCTGATCGCCGCTTCTCCCTCCGGCTTGGCATCCGGATCTACCTGGGACAGACCCATGGTTGCCACTGCCTGGTAGAAGTTCTGGAATGCCTGGGTCACCTCGTCCCCCATATCGCTGATGTCCACCCCGTTGCAGCTATATTTCTTGTTCAGGGTATCCAGCTCCAGCGTCGCCTGCACATCGTTGCAGTCCACAACCAGCTGCTTGACCGTGGAAGCATCCGGGTTGTACACATAGGGGTACGCCACGCTCAGCAGGTCATCATCCAGGAAGTTCAGCGCAGCCTTAGTCATGTAGAAGACCTGTCCGCTCTCCTGGAACATGCCGTAAATGGACACCTCGTTTTCTGCATTGGAAACCATCTTCCCCAGCAGGATCGTTGTCTCCTTGGCATCCGTCTTTGCGTGAATCCGGTAGCTGGGCTGGTCCAGTCCATACTGGCTCAGATCGCTGGGATTATTGTCCACAAAGGCAGTTGCAGTGGCACGCACAAAGGTATCCAGGATCTCGTTGATGTTGGAGGTATAGCCCTGCCACTGGATGGGCTGGTTGATGATCCACTGCATAGCTGCATCATGGGTCATGCTGTAGATCAGCTTGCCGTCCCGCTCCAGGGAGAATTCCGTGATCTCCGTGCTGTATGCATCCAGCAGATACCGGTTTTTCAACGTGTTCTTATTTGCCCGGAACACAGAGCCGGAGGTGTAGTCAATGGTATACACCGTGGTGGTACCCGGCAGCATTGCATAATAGGATTCATTGGTGGGTGTCGGATTGCCCACAAGCAGCTGATAGCTGTCCCCGGAATCAGTCACCGCCGTCAGCTTCACCGGATCAGACAGCCCGTAGGGGGAAAGATCCGTTACATCCTTGGCAATGGTTTTCACGGAGTTGAGATTGCACATATAGGAGCAGATAGCGGACACCGTATAGGGATTGGCAGTGAACTCGTCCCCGTCCAGCACCCAGGTCTGATTCTGGAACAGGAACCGGAAGGTACCTTCCTCATTTTTCACCGTCAGAGAGGCGGTGGCATCCCCGTCAAAGGAAATCAGACTCACCGGAGCCTCCTGTTCCTGCTTCTGCTTGGTCTTTTCCGCATTTTTCAGCCGCAGCGCCAGGTACCCGCCGGTCAGCAGCACCACTGCCCCTGCCAGCAATGCGATGATCTTGCCCTGCTTCATGAATTGCGCCTCCTTGCCCAGACTACAATGCCGATGGCTGCGATCACCAGAGGTGCAGCACCAAACACATACAGGATGGAGTTGGCTTCTGCCTCGCTGTTGAGGAGCATGTAATCATAGGTCTTTTCCTTGTCCGCAATGCTCATATCAATGTCACTGTTGTACATCCAGGTAATGGTGGACAGGAACAGGAAGGTGGGCACAGTCAGATACTCAGAGGAAACGTATTCATCCGAAATAAAGCTAGCGTCCCCGAATACTACGATCTTGGAATCGTTCCGGGTGGGATCCATGGCATACTCCGCCAGGATCATTTCCTGCCCCTTGGTTTCCTCCGGATCCTCATCAGTGCCGCCGTAAATCTCTCCAACAGCGGTATTGTTGGAAACCATCAGGGTGCCCAGGGTCAGCTCGGAATAGTTGGCGCCGAATACAGAATATAAGCTCCGGCAGTTGCGCATATAGGGAACCAGGGCGCTGTTCTGCAAACCGGAGGTCATATCCGGCTGATCCTCATCCGCCGGGGAAACCAGATTCACCATAAAGGTGTAGGGATCGTTGGAGATATGCTGGGAGGAATCCGTCTCATACACCCGGTCATAGCGCATTGCCAGACAGTACTCCAGCATCAGATCCTCAATGTTTTTGTACTTGACCTTTTCCGGATTGGGGGACATCAGAAAGCTGATGTTGCCGCCCTTATCCAGGAATGCCTGAAGTTTTTCCTTTTCTGCGGCTGTAATGTCCGTGGTGGGTGCAGCAATCAGCACGATGGCACAATCCTCCGGCACTGCATCAGCGGTCATCAGATTCAGATCAGCGGAAGTGTAGTTGTAATTTGCCAGGTTGGTGCAAAGCCGGGAGTAGCCCTCCTTGCCCAATTCCCCGTGACCGGTCAGGAAGTATACCCCGGGCATGGTGCCCTCGGACACGGTCTTGATGGCGCCGGTGATGTAGTTTTCACCCCGGAAGTATGCGGCAGTCACTTCTCCCGCATCGTTGTATTCATACTGATAGATCATCTTGCCGGGGATCCGCTTGACCATGTCCCCGCACTTGACCAGGAAGTCGCCCTCGGTCAGATTGAAGGTGCCGTCCGGATTCAGCTCGGTGAGCTTCTGGGGCTCCGTTTCCGGATCAAAGGTGATGAGATTGATGTTTTCATAGCTGTCATACTGGAGCAGCGCCCGGTACAGTGCGGAAGTCTCCGGCTCATCGGCGATTTTCTCCAACGGCTCCAGCAGGTAAATATCCACCGGCTTGTCCAGGGAATCCAGCAGATTTGTGGTGGCATCCGTCAGGGTATACAGCTTGTTGGGCGTCAGATCCCAGTTTACGTCCATCTGCTCCGCCAGCAGATTCAGCGGAATGGTCACTGCCAGTACCAGCAGCGCCATGACCCATGCCATCAGGGTATACTTTTTATTCTTCTGTGCATTTACATTGCTTTTTTTCAGTTCCATCGTCCATTACCCCCTGCTCCAGCGTCTTTTCTGAATCGCAATGCCCGTCCACGCCAGGAACAGTACGATCATGGAAATGTAGAAGATCAGATCCGACAAGCGGAACAGACCCTGTGAGAACATCACAAAGCGCTCCTCTGTGGAGAGCCAGTTCAGCACGGTGGAAACCACCGGCAGGTTGGAGAACAGTGCAGTGCTTGCCAGGTTATCCACAAAGATCAGCACGATCATGGCTGCTTCACCCAGCACTGCTGCAATGATGGGGTTGTCCGTCAGAGCAGACATGAAGATACCCACGGCGATGCACACCAGACCCCAGAAGTAGAAGCCGATGTAGCCGCACAGCAGGTTGGACCAGATCACGCCTCCGTGCAGGGCGGTTACGATGGGGAAAAACAGGGACAGGAGCATCATGCACAGGAACACGAACGCCACACCCAAAAACTTTGCCAGCACGATCTTGGTGATGGACAGCGGAGAGGACATAAGCAGAACCTCCGTGCCGCCCTTACGCTCCTCTGCGAAGGTACGCATGGTCAGCGCCGGAATCATAAAGATAAAGTAAAAGAAGTTGTTGTAGAAGATGTTCGGGAACGAGAATTTAAAGGTGTTGGAGGACAGATCCGAAATGCCGGTGATAAAGCTCAGGGAAAACACCAGCAGGAACAGCGCACCGATGATGTACGCAAAGGGGGAAAAGAAGTAGGACTGTACTTCCTTTTTAAATAATGAATACATAGCTTATTTCTCTCCTTCCGCCGGGGTCTTGTTTTCCCGCTCTGCCGCAGCTTTGCTTTCCTTCCGGTCCATATCCTCGCCGATCTCGTCGAAGATCTCCTCCAGGGACTTCTTGCCCGTATTCTGTGCGGTCAGCTTGAGGAATACCTCCTCCAGGCTCATCTTGGAGGTGTTGACGCTCACAACGGAGCAGTCCGCCTCGATGAGCTTTGCCAGGATCGCCTTGCGGACGCTGTCATCCCTGATCTCCACAGTAAAGGTATGGGTGCCGGTTTTGATGTACTCTGCGCTCTTGATGGCAACCACTCCGGGCACAGTCTGGATCAGCTGCTCCACCTTCGCCTTGTCCCCTTCTACTGTAATGGACAGGGACAGATTTGCCTGGATACTGTTCTCCAGGTTTTCGATGGTGTCGATGGCCTTGATCTCACCCTTGTTGATGATGACCACCCGTTCGCAGACAGCGCTGACCTCTGAGAGAATGTGGGAGCTGAATATAATAGTATGATCCTTCTTCAGATCCAGGATCAGCTGCCGCACCTGAGCAACCTGGGACGGATCCAGACCCACCGTCGGCTCGTCCAGGATCAGGATTTTGGGATTTCCCAGCAGCGCCTGGGCAAAGCCTACACGCTGCTTATAGCCCTTGGACAGGTTCCGGATCAGCCGGTGCTGCACATCCGTCAGCTTCAGCCGCTCCATAGCCTGGTCGATCTGGGCTTTCACGTCCTTCCGCTTGACTCCCTTGATCCCAGCCACGAACCGCAGATATTCCTTCACCCGCATATCCAGATACAGGGGCGGCAGCTCCGGCAGATAGCCGATGCGCTTTTTGACCTCCTCCGGCTGCTGGGCGATGTCAAAGCCGTCCACCACAACCGTTCCGGAGGAGGAGGGCAGATAGCCGGTGATCATATTCATGGTAGTGGACTTTCCCGCACCGTTTGGCCCCAGGAATCCAAGGATCTCTCCGTCCTCCACCGTAAAAGAAAGATTTTTTACCGCAGGTATATTGCCATAGAACCGTGTCAGGTTTTTGATTTCAACCATTCCAATTCCCCTTTCAAAATTGTCCATGCCGCAGGATGCCGGGTACGGGCATCGGGATGCAGCGTGGATTTTACCCGGCTGCAAGGCAAAAAAGCGGCAGAAACATTCTTAATTATTATCGCAAAAATATATGTACAGGTTATGAATATGCTGTAACCGAATCATGAATGTAAGGTAATTCTGACAATAATGCTGCAAAACCGTGCTTATTCTACAAGCATTTTGTGTTGATTTTGTGTAAACGGACTGAAGATTGCATGAAGTTGCAAAGCGGCTATACAAACTGTAATCAAGCAAGTGGCTCTCCGGGCAGTTCCAAAAGCAGTAAATAGCAAATTGCCCAAACGGCCAGATTAAAACTTATGCAAACCGCCAAAATCATTTTGCCGGGTTCCGCATTTTATGTAAAGGGTTGACAAAGCAGATTCCTTTGTACTATAATTTGAGTGTGATTCGAGCAGGGGCGTTTTGTGTACATATGCGCCATGCGCCAAGGAAAATCCGCATGCACTGGAGGGTACACAAGTTAAGAGAATGCGGTTTACACTGCAGGATCACGAAATCAAATTTTTGAGAGGGGAAAAGAAAACATGGTATTTAAGAAGTACAAAGCAGTTCTTGCTGCTGCACTTTCCGCTGCTGTTGTTTCCAGCTCCATGCTTCCGCTGGCTGCATCCGCTGCAGGCACCAGAACCAAGGATGAAGCATACGGCGACGAGACCTATGCACAGAGATTCCTGTCTCTGTACGATGACGTTGTAACCAAGGGTCAGGAAAACGGCTACTTGAGCAAGACCAATACCGCATCCGGCGGCTTCGGTGTTCCTTACCACGCTGTTGAAACCTGCATCGTTGAGGCTCCTGACTACGGTCACGAGACCACATCCGAGGCAATGTCCTACATCGTATGGATGGCTGCAATGAGAGACAACATTGCAAAGAACTCCGGCAGTGAGTACGGCGCAACCTACACCAATGACCTGGCTAAGGCTTGGAAGACAATGGAGGTTATGATTCCTACTACCCAGACTGGTTTCTGGAGCAAGTCTTCCCTGAGTTCACAGTATAATAAGGAAGTGCCGGATGATCCGAAAGCTTACCCGGTACAGGCTGAAACCTCCAACACAGGTTCCAACCCGATTCACAGCAAGTTCACCTCTGCATACTCCAGCGACAAGGGTCTGTACCTGATGCACTGGCTGGCAGACGTTGACGACTGGTACGGCTACGGTGGGGCATACGACAGCGGTTCCAAGACCCCGTCCACCACTGGTAAGTTCACCTTCATCAACACCTTCCAGAGAGGTAACTCCGAGTCCTGCTTTGAGACCGTACCGCATCCGTCCATCGAGACTCTGAAGTATGGTATGGCGAATCGTGGTATCAAGGGTATCTTCAACAACGATGCCAACGTTGCAGCACAGTGGTCCTACACCAACGCACCGGACGCAGAAAACCGTGCAATCCAGGCTATTTACGCAGCAAACAAGTGGGGCGTGGGCGACAGCTCCATTACCACACTTGCTGGTAAGATGGGTGACGAACTGCGTAACGACATGTTCGATAAGTACTACAAGGCAATCGGCTGTCAGAACAAGAACAGCCCCTCCACCGGTTATGACTCCTGCCACTACCTGATGGCATGGTACACTTCCTGGGGCGGCGCACAGGATGGCTCCTGGGCTTGGCAGATCGGCTGCAGCCACGCTCACCAGTTCTATCAGAGCCCGCTGGCAGCATACGCTCTGCTGTATGATACCGGCTTGAACTCTGCAATGAAGGCTGAGGGCGCTACCAAGGACTACACCACTTCTCTCCAGAGACAGCTGGAATTCTATCAGTGGCTCCAGTCTGCTGACGGTCCTTTCGCAGGCGGTGCAACCAACTGCTGGAACGGCGACTACATGACCTACACCTCCGGCGTACCCACATTCTATGATATGGCTTACGTTGAGCATCCTGTATATGCTGACCCGGGTTCCAACCACTGGATCGGTAACCAGGTATGGGCTACACAGCGTCTGGCTGAGCTGTACTACTATGTAAAGACTGACGGAGATGCATCCAAGGGTGCTGTAAAGCCCGGCGGTCTGACCATTGAAGATACACTGAGCAAGCTCCTCGACAGATGGGTCGCTTGGTTCATTGAGAATACTACTCTGACCGATGACGGCGATTACGCAATCCCGGCTACTCTGGATTGGTCCGGTCAGCCCGCTACATGGACTGGTACCTATAATGAGAACGCAAACTCTGGTCTGACCTGCACCATTACTGCAACCGGTAGCTCCGACTTGGGCTGTGTATCTTCTCTGGCTAACACCCTGATCTACTATGCAAAGGCCGTTGGCACAAAGTCCAGCGAGATCAGTGCTGATGCTACTTCTCTGGGCGGCAAGGCTCTGTACCTGGCACAGCAGCTCCTCGACAGAGAGTGGGAACTGGGCCGTGATGACATCGGTCTATCCAGAACCGAGACCAACGGAAGCCTTTCCAGAATGTTCAATGAGGAAGTTTGGATCCCCAGCAGCTACAACGGCAAGACTCCTTATGGCGATACTCTGGCTAACGGCGCTACATTCAGCAGCATCCGTTCCATGTATCTGCAGGATGAGAAGTACATGGAGCTGAAGAACGCTTTCGACTCCACTGGTTCTACTGAGTCTGTTGAGCTGAACTACCACAGATTCTGGCACGCAGGAGATATTCTGATGGCTCTGGGTACTATGTACCAGCTGTATCCGGAAGTAACTCCTGGTGGTTCCACACAGGGTGGGGACGACAACCTGTATGGCGACGTTGACTGCAACGGCAAGGTTGAGATCAACGACGTTGTGCTCCTGTCCCGTTATGTAGCACAGGATTCTACCATTCCGAATCCGCCGTCCGCACAGGGTCTGAAGAATGCAGACTGCAAGTACGATGGCACCATCGATGCTGATGACATCACTGCAATTGCACGTTACCTGGCTCACCTGATTGAACAGTCCGAGCTGGGTCCGCAGAAGTAATTCTGTTTTGAATTGAATCATCCAAACCGGTCAGTTTCTTCGGAAGCTGACCGGTTTTGTTCTATCATGCACAAGTTGTATGACAAAAGGTTGACAGTCTCCCCGGTTTTGGTGTATAATAAATAAATAAGCATCCGACACCAATGACAGAAGGAAGGGGAAAACAATGGGTAAGTATCAATCCATCGACCTGGACACAAAGATCAGCCAGCTGGTGAATCTTTGCGAAAAAAATTACAACATCGACCCGGCGCTTTATCAGAAATACGATGTAAAGCGGGGTCTGCGTGACATCAACGGACAGGGTGTGCGTGCGGGTCTAACCAATATCAGCAACGTCAGCGCCACCGCCATTGTAGACGGGGAAAGCGTGCCGGCACGGGGCAAGCTGTACTACCGGGGCATTGACGTGGAACAGATCGTCAAGGGCTTCAGTGAGGAAAACCGGTTTGGCTTTGAAGAAACCGTATACCTGCTGCTGTTTGGGGAGCTGCCCACCAAAGATGCCCTCCGGCAGTTTCAACAACTGTTGGTAGAAGCCCGTCCCCTGCCCACCACATTCACCCGGGACGTCATCATGAAATCCCCCAGTGACGATATGATGAATACACTGGCACGGAGCGTGCTGACGCTGTATTCCTATGATCCGAATCCCAACGATCTGAGCATTGCCAATGTGCTCAAGCAGTGCATCCGGCTGATCGCCCAGTTCCCGTCCCTGGCGGTATATGGGTACCAGGCATTTGAATATTACAAGAATGACGAAAGTCTGTTCCTGCACCACCCCAATCCGGAGCTTTCCACAGCGGAAAACATTCTCTATATGCTCCGGCCGGACAGCAAGTACTCGGATCTGGAGGCAAAGATCCTGGATCTTGCTCTGGTGCTGCATGCGGAACACGGTGGCGGCAACAACTCCTCCTTTACGGTGCATGTGGTTTCCTCCTCCGGTACGGACACCTACTCCGCCATTGCGGCTGCCCTTGGCTCCCTGAAGGGCCCCAAGCACGGCGGTGCCAACATCAAGGTGGTGCATATGTTTGACGACATGATGCAGACCCTGCCGGACTGGACGGATGAGGAGGCTGTCAAGAACTACCTGCGTGCTCTGCTGCACAAGGAGGCCTTTGACCGCGCCGGATTGATCTACGGCATGGGACATGCTGTATATTCCATTTCCGACCCCCGTGCCACCGTATTCAAGGGCTTCGTGGAAAAACTCAGTGAGGAAAAGGGCTACCAGAAGGAATTTGCTCTGTATAGTCTGGTGGAGCGGCTTGCACCCAGCGTGATTGCGGAGGAGCGCCGGATCTACAAGGGCGTCTGCGCCAACGTGGATTTCTACAGCGGTTTTGTATATCGGATGCTGGGACTTCCCTATGAGCTGTTTACGCCCATCTTCGCCATCTCCAGAATCGCTGGCTGGTCGGCGCATCGGCTGGAGGAGCTGATCAACGCAAACAAAATCATCCGCCCGGCATACAAGGCGGTCAAGGATGAGATCCCCTATCAGAAGCTGGAGGATCGTTAACAGGAAGGCAGGGGCTTCGGTTCCTGCCCTTTCTGGCAGCAGCATCGAGCGGCTTTGAACCGGCGCTGCATAAAACTACACAAATTGGGGGGGCAAACAATGGAACAAATGAAGGTTCTGGTGGTGGGGCTCGGTCTGATCGGCGGCTCCATGTGTAAAGCCATGCGCCGGTTTACCAATCACCTGGTGTATGGCTATGACACGGACGGGGCTGTGCTGGAACAGGCAGTGCGGGACGGTGCCATTCTGGAGGCAGTCCCCAAAAGCGGGTTTCATGAATTTGACTTGATTATGGTATGCCTGCATCCCCGGGCTGCCAAGGCATTTTTTGATGCACACATCCCGGATTTCCGGCCGGGCGCCATGCTCACAGACGTATGCGGCATCAAGGGAGCTTTGGTAGAGCATGTGACAGAACTGGCAGCGGAATATGGGCAGCGGTATGTGGGCATGCACCCCATGGCAGGCAAGGAACGATTCGGCTATCCCTTCTCGGAGGGCAGTCTGTTTCTGGGGGCAAACTGCATCATCACCCCCATCCCTCAGACCAGCAAGGCGGCTGTCTGCATTCTGGAACAGCTGGTGCATGACCTGGGCTTTGCACATATTGTGGAAACCACGCCGGAGGGGCACGATGCCATGATCGCTTACACCTCCCAGCTTGCCCATGTGGTGTCCAGCGCCTATGTGAAAAGCCCCACCCTGGAACAGGAGAACGGCTATTCCGGAGGCAGCTTTCAAGATATGACCCGGACTGCCACTCTGAACGAGGAAATGTGGGCGTCCCTGTTCCTGGAGAATCGCAAGCCCCTGCTGTTTGAACTGAATACCCTGATTGAAAACCTACAAGCGTACCGGGATGCCATTGACCGGGACGATTACACCACGCTGGTGGAGCTGCTGCGGGATGGACGGATCCGCAAAGAGCAGAATCTGCTGAGCCATGCCAAGGACAGGAGGGAATGACATGCGGATCGGATACATCGCTGAAAAACAACTCTATGTATGGGAGGACGGAAAGACAACTGCTCTGTCCAGCATTCGGTATCAGAACTACCTTGCCACCATGCAGAGCATTCACGATGCAAAGTCCTGGAAAACCAGTGGCACCGGTGCTATGTTTACCGGAGCTGTGGACAATGCGCCCGTGGATCCTGCACGGATCCACATGGGTTTGCACGGGCTCGTGCCGGATCCGGCAGGCATGCTGTATGCCGTAGAGCTGGACGAGGTAGGCGGCTTGTATCGCCGGGATCTGGATCCGGCAGCCAAGGCGGAAGGGCATGTGCTGACCCGGCAGAATCTGCACTTTGGCGGCATGGATCGGCGAGGTCAGCAGCTTGCCATGTGCATTGGAAGCGATCCCATGATGCTGCATCTGAGCATTCTGGATCTGGAGGACAACGAGGAAACGGATATTACCGATGGGGACACTACGGAGTGTCATCCCAGTTGGTCTCCGGACGGCAGCCGGATTCTGTGCAGCAGTGCCGGATACGCCCGTTCCGATTCTGGTGGCATCGTCAAGCTGGGGCCTTACGAGATCCTGGCATATGCGCCAGCCGCCGGGAGTCTGGATACCCTGTGCAGCAATCCGGCTTATGATTACCTGGTTCCCCGGGAGGCACCGGACGGTGCCCTGTACTGCATCCGACAGCCCTATGACGATGGGGAGAAGCGAGGCAATCTGCTGAAGGATATCGTGCTGTTCCCGGTTCGGATCGTAAAGGCCATCGGGGGACTGCTGAACTATTTCTCCATGCGGTACGGCGGTGAGCCGCTGCGGAGCAATTCCTCCCGCAGCGAAAAGGCAAAGCACAGAACGCCCCAGGAGATGTTCCTTGCGGAAAACATGCTGAAAGCGGAGGAGAACCGCAGACAAAATCAGCAGGCTGGGGACAAGTATCCGGGAATCTGTCCCCGGAACCGGGTACTGCTGCGGATTGATCCGGACGGAAAGGAAACCGTGCTGCGGCACGGGGTGCTGGATTACACCCTGCTGCCGGATGGACGCATTGTCTGCTCCAATGGCACGCATGTACTCCTGTTGGAGGGGGAACAGCAAACAGAACTGGCGAAAGCCAAGCTGGCACATGAATTGACTGTCCTGGAAACGTAAGGAGGAACACATGCATCAAACCATCAAATACCCGGCGCAGGCATCAAAAAGCACTTGGAAGCAGGCATTGGACGTGCTCTCCATTCTGGTGAATCTCACGATCATTGCCGTTTCTCTGCTGATCCTCCAGGAACTGCGGAAAAAACACCAGGACTAGGGCAGACTCTGTACGGTATTGCCTTCACGCAAAACGGGCACCAAGCGAAATGCTTGGTGCCCGTTTTTTACAAGGCGGTGATTATTCCACATTTTTGAGGGCTTCTCCCAGAGGCACGCCCTTGATGCTCCGGGTCTGGAGGTATGCCACCGCAAGGTAGCTGCACACGCCAAGCAGGAACATCTTCACGTACACCGTAAGTGGCACATAGTATGCGAACCAGCCGGAGTAATCCGAGAAGATATACACGCACACGGTTTTCATCAGGTATGCGCACAGAGGAATGGTCAGCAGCATGGAACTGATTACCACAAGGGAGGTGGTGGTAATGTACAGACTGTTGATCTCCCGGTTGCTGTAGCCCAGGATCTTGGTCATGGAAATGGACTGGGCATTCTTCTCCAGAATGATCTTGGACAGGAGATACACGATCAGCATGAACATAGCAACCCCGAACACCAGAAAGAGCACCATCATATTGCCCATGGACTGCTTCAGCTGCCGGGAGGTCTTGGTCATATCGTCCACTGTAATGGTGGTGGCAACGTACAGATCCTCAATGTCCGTAATCTTCTGGTTGGAAAAATAGCCATTAAAGGCATCCGCCGACTGGTCAAAGGTGCTGTGGAATGCACTTTGCTCCATAAATACGGCAATGCCGGCAGGATAATAATACACGCCCTTGATGGGAAAGCTGTATTCCTTGTCCCCGTATGCCTCCTTCACCCGAAGGGTATCTCCGGCGGAAAGCCCGAACTTTTCCGCATAGGCATTGGAGATCACCACGCCCCCGTCAAAGTTCAGATCCAGATAAGCGCTGTCCGGCACCACTCCGTAGGCGGTTACATCCTCGCTTTTCCGCTTATCATCCACCGTTTTCAGCGATGCAACACTGTACTTCTCTGCACCGGGTGTGTTGGTTTCCTGGGGCGCCTTCAGCACATACTGATACTGACAGATTAGATTGCTGGTGATCTCCTCCTGGTAGTGATCCAGCAGGGGGCCGAACATGAACCCGAACAGCAGCAGGAAATTGGCGAACAGTACGCCGATGATGATCGTCACATAGTTGGGCATGTTCTGGAAGATCACACGCAGCCGGAACCGCTTGAGAATGCCGATTTTCGTATTCAGCTTGAATGCCTTTTTCTTCTGCCGGCGTTTCAGATCCCGCCGCAGGAATTTCAGCGGCGAAAGGCTCATTTTGTTCACCAGCACCAGCAGATTGATGCAGAACATAAGGATCAGGGGCACCACTGTGGTCTTGACAAAAGCGTCCCCATTCCAGTGGGTCACATAGGTGGGCAAGCTGTAACTGCCGTAATACATATCCGCCATGTATTGCTTGAGCAGGGTATACCCCAGCACATTTCCCACAATGGCTGCCACCAGCATCACCAGCATGGGCATGGTCATGTAATGCCGCACCAGCTCGCCCCTTGTGTAGCCGGACGCCCGGAGGGTACCAATCACGTTGGCTTCCTTGGAAATGGTGTTGCTGGCAGTGATAGCAAAGACAAAGGCAATGATGAGGATCACCACATACAGGAACACGGTGATCATGGTATTGTCCCCCTTCAGATCTGAACCGGTGAAGATGATCGCCTGGTTGCTGTAGGCGGGGATAAAGCCGGTGACTGCATTCTGCTCCGCCGCTGCATCCGCTGCCAGCGTCTTCAGAAAGGCTTCGGACATTTCCTTTGCCTGGGAGTCGTCCGCCGGAGGATCGTCATAGATCCAGGCGTAGCTGTAGTGGAAATGGGCATCCCCCATGCTGTCAAAGCCCTCCTGGGTCATGATCGCCACGCCAAATTTGATGGAGTCGAACATCATGTCCGAGGGGCTGGCATACAGAGCGCTGTAATCCGACAGGGCAACCAGTCCGGTAATACGCAGGGACTTCTCCCCCACCGTCAGCGTATCCCCCACGGACAGGCTGTTGTTGTCCGCATACATCCGGTCAATGGCGATCTCATTCGTCCGCTCCGGCAATGCACCCTCCATCAGGCAAACCTTATCCACCTGTTCCCGATTGACAAAGATCCGCAGGGTGCTGTCCACCTGGGCGGTTTCACGCTCCAGGTAGAAATTCGGGTACACCGTCAGCTTCTCCCCGTTCAACCGCTCCAGCAGCGCATCATTTGCCTGGGCATACAGCTCAAAGTTGCCATCCTCAATGTTGTATTTGTCAAAGCTTTCATCGTAGGTAATGATCATGCTCCGGTTGGCAACCAGAAAGCCGGACACAATGGAAATCATACCCGCCAGGAACAGAAACAGCACAAGGTACTTGCCAATCTCGCTTTTCAGCTCCCGGGGCAGCCGCTTGTTCAGAGGATTTTTCATCAAACTCCCTCCTTACCATTCTAGCTCTGCCGCACTTGTCCGGTGCTCGTTCAGGTAATTCTTCCGGATCATGCCATCCCGCAGCTTGACCACCCGATCCGCCATCAGCTTAATGGCGTCATTGTGCGTCACCATGATCACCGTATTGCCGAATTTCCGGTTCACCTCTTCGATCAGCTTCAGAATCTCCTTGGAGGTGCTGTAATCCAATGCACCGGTCGGCTCATCACACAGCAGAATATCCGGATTCTTTACAATGGCTCTGCCGATGGCGGTACGCTGCTGCTGCCCGCCGGACAACTGATTGGGCAGCTTGTGCCGATGCTCATACAGTCCCAAAGTCTTGAGCAACTCATCCACATCCAGTGGATTGTCGCTGAGGTATGCCCCTACCTCCACATTTTCTTTGATATTCAGATTGGGAATCAGGTTGTACATCTGAAAAATGTACCCCAGATGCTTCCGGCGGTACAGGGTCAGCGCTTTTTCGTTCATCTCTGCGGTCTTTTCCCCATTGATGGAAATATAGCCGCTGTCCGCATTGTCAATGCCGCCGATGATATTCAACAGGGTGGACTTGCCGCTGCCGGATGGTCCCAGCAGAACACAAATCTCCCCCTTCGCAATTTCCAGGTCGATGCCTTTGAGTACCTCCACCCGGCTTTCGCCCTCGCCAAAATGCTTTTTGATTCCACGGATTTCAAGGAACATAATACCCCTCCTTCCAATTGGTTAGCTTTAGCTAACTACAAATAGCATACTCCAAAAGAAAGCATCTGTCAAGCCCTGACTGGTTTTTCATCCACATAAACAGAAAAGCCCGCATAAAAGCAGGCTTTTCTGTGAAATCTTATGGCACTTACTGGGCAAGCCTTGCGCCAAACGCCTTGCACTTTTCCAGATCCTCGTCGGAGGGCGCTTCATTTGCCATGAGTCCTTCCCCATCCAGCACCGTAGCGCCTGCCCCAGTCGCACGATCCACCCAGGAACGCATCCACTCTCCATCACCCCAGCCATAGGAGCCGAACAGACCCACGGTCTTGCCGCTCAGTTCACCTTCGATGGAGGCGAAAAAGGGCTCAAACTCGGTTTCCTCCAGTTCCTCAGCGCCCATTGCCGGGCAGCCCAATGCGATCCGATCATAATCAGCGATCTTGCCGGTAAACTCCGATACCTTAAACAGGTCAGCACCTGCGCCCTCAGCCACAGCCATGGCCATCTGTTCTGTGTTGCCGGTTCCGCTCCAATAAATCACTGCTGTCTTCATATGAAACCTCCTAAGAAATCTTCAGTGCGCGATAAATGTCCACGCCCTGGTTTAGCTTATTGCACAGGAATTTCCTGCACCGCTCATAATTCCGAAAGCTGCGCTGGGCCTGTTCCGGATCCCCGTATACCTTCCAACTGCCGCACAGCTTGTAATGCTCCCCCTTGTGGGCAATGAACCCTTCCACATCCTCCGTGGGATACCCCAGAAAGATGCCGATCTCGTGGGGAAATTCAACCGCCTGCCCCATGCGCTGGGCAAGCCGATCCAGATCCCGTTGGAGATCCGGTTCAGGGGCATAGCCATATCGTGCAAGGATTCTTCGGCGGCAGGGATCCGCCAGACTTGCCGACAGCAGCTTCTCGTTATAAACCAGAACCAGCATGCACCGCTGACAGCGGCACATCAGCCGGATCTTCAGTCCACGGCTCACTGCCTTGCGATTAAATCGGGCGCTTTGCCCTGCCACATCAAATTGATCCAACCGCAGGGAAACCAGATTTGCGCATTTGATTCCCAGCAGGGACGGGGCTGTATGGTAGGCAAGCTTTTGCTCAAATTGCCGGCACTCCTGTTTGGACATATGCACCCTCCTTTCAGTTAGCATAAGCTAACGTGCATGGTTTGAAAAAGCAGATCCAACTTCTGTGACAAGTTAGCATATGCTTACTGATAGAATCATAGCATACTCTGCATGATTTGTCAAGCCCCAAAAAGAAACATCCGGAGAATTTCTCCGGATGTTCGCAGCAATGTCTATTTTTTTGTCTTCACCTGTGACTGTTTGGGCGGGATCACTTCCAGAATGGACGCAGAAAAGGGTGCCAGCTTCACAGCAAACCGATAGCTCCGCCCTTTATGGGCTTTCTTCTCCGTTGTGATAACGCCCTCATTCACCATACCCTCACCGCTCCAGCAAAAAGCGTCGCTGTTCAGCACTTCCCGCATAGCGCAGGGGGCATCCACACCCACATAGAAGGGGGCATAGCTTCGGTCGGACAGATTCAGCACAGTGATCACAGTCTGCCCATTGGCGCTCCGGCGGTAGGCATATACACACGCCTCCGGTGCATCCACTTCCAGCCAGGAGAATGCGGTGGGATCGTACTCATTCATGTACAGCGCCGGCATGGTCTGATACAGCTGGCACAACCGGCGGAAATACTGGTGGAAGGAATCGTGGAGCGGGTATTTTTGCAGGAACCAGTCCACCTCCACCTTTTCGTCCCACTCCCGGAAATGCCCGATCTCATTGCCCATGAAGTTGAGTTTTTTGCCCGGATGGGTAAACATGTAGGCGTAAAGTGCCCGGCACTGGGGAAACTTCACCTGATAATTCCCCCACATTTTCTGCATGATGGTGGCTTTTCCATGCACCACCTCATCGTGGGAGAAGGGGAGTAAATACAACTCGCTGCTGAAATACATCATGGAAAAGGAAAGCTGGTGATATCTGGAACAGCGCTGAGCAGGCGGCATCCGGAAAAAATCCAGCGTATCGTTCATCCAGCCCATATCCCACTTGTAGTCAAAGCCCAGCCCGTCATAATGCACCGGAGCCGTCACCTTCAGGAAGTTGGTAGAATCCTCGGCGATCAGCATCACATTGGGAAACCGCTGCTTGATCTGGTAATTCAACTCCTTGAGAAACTGAACGCCCCCGATGTTGATGCCCCGGGACATATCCCCCTGCCAGTACAGCACGTTGCTGATGGCATCCATCCGCAGTCCGTCCACATGATAGTGCTCTAGCCAGAAGCATGCAGCAGAAATCAGAAAGCTGCGAACCGTTGGCTTGTAGTAATCGAAGTTACAGCTTCCCCACTGGCTGTAGGCGATATCCTGTTCCTCATACTCATAAAGAGGTGTGCCGTCAAAACGAATCAAGGAAAACTCATCAGTCACAAAGTGTACCGGCACGAAATCCAGGATGACCCCGATCCCGTTGGCATGACAAGCGTCTACAAACGCCATGAAATCCTGTGGGGTGCCGTAGCGTGAGGTAACAGCATAAAACCCACTGACCTGGTAGCCCCAGGATCCGTCGAAAGGATGCTCAGACAAGGGCAGCAGTTCCACATGCGTAAAGTGGTTTTCCTTCAGATAGGGGACCAGCTGCTTAGCAAGTTCCCGGTAATTGAGCCAGCCAAAGTCTTCCTTCTGATTTGGGTCGTGGGGCTTTTGCCGCCAGGAACCACAGTGAAGCTCATAGATATTCACGGGAATGTTGTACCCAATGTCCCGCTTGTGCATCCAGGCATCATCCGTAAAGTTGAATCCATCCAGCCGATTGATAATACTTGCTGTTTTCGGGCGCAGTTCCATCTGCACCCCGTATGGATCCGCCTTGTCCACGATTCTGCCGTCCGCCTGCTCGATCCGGAACTTATACATATCCCCAGGTGCCGCCCCAGGTGCATACAAAGCATAAAAGCCGGAAAAGTCATAATCCATGGGGATCGGCTCCCAGCCATTGTGACTGCATATAACCCATGCCCGCCTGGCCTTTGGCGCATAAACCCGGAACTGACAGCCATTTGAGTCGGGATGAGCACCGAAAAAGCGGTAAGCAGCGGTGGCATGTCCCTGCAAATAGTCGTGAATCATAAACTACCCCCAAATAAAAAAGCAGGGTATAATACATACCCTGCTTTCCAATGTGTGAAATTATTCCTTTACACCGCCGAGTGCTACGCCGGCAATGATGAACTTGGAGAGCGCCAGATAAACTGCGCAGACCGGAATAATGGACAGCATAATTGCGGTGTAGTTGACACCGTAGTCAGCAGTCTTATCGTTCGACATAACCGCACTTACCATCATCGGCAAAGTCTTCTGTTTCAGCTTACCGGAAATCAGAATCATGGAAGTGGTGTAATAGTCATTCCACTTAGAGATGAATGCGAAAATCGCCTGAACGGCAATTGCCGGCTTCATCATGGGAATTGCAATCTTGATAAAGGTCTTGAATTCGCCGCAGCCATCAATTCGAGCTGCTTCGACAATCTCAAGCGGGAAAGTGGACTTCAGCGATTGCCGCATGAAGAACACGATCGCCGGTGACGCAATGCCCGGAATAATCAACGGCCAGTATGTATCCTCCAGATCCAACTGAATCATGAACTGCAGGAAACCGGTGGATGTAACCTGAACCGGCACCATCATAACAGCCAGAATAAAGGTGAATGCAATGCCCTTTGCCTTGAAGTCATACACAACCAAACCGTATGCTGTCATGGCGGAGAAGAACACGATCAGAAAAGTGGAAGAGCCAGCCAAGAACAAGCTGTTCCGCAAACCGATCAGCGGGTCATATACCATGGCGTACAGATCATTGTTCAGCAATTCCTTGATATTACGGATCAAGGAGCTACCGGGAATGAGGGATACACCTTCTGTTGTAATCTGGGTTACATTCCGGGTAGAGTTGATGATCAGAATGTACAGAGGAAGCAGACAGATAACCGTCAACAAAAGCAGTACAATCACGATGATCGCAGACTTGATCCGGGTGTTTCTGGTATAGCTTGCTTCAGAGCTCTTGCCGTAAACTACTTTTTTACTCATAAATCAAGCCCTCCAAATCCCTTGTTTCTCATCTTTGCCTGCTTTTTCAGCTTCTTGAGCTTTTTCTTCCGTTCTGCTTCATCCTTATCCCGGTTGAAGTAGAATACAAAGATGCCCAGAATGCCTGTGATGAAGAACAGAATCACGGATGCAGCCGCAGAGTAGCCGTAACTCGGAGAATACGGAGTCTTATGGAACTTTTCATATACAAAGACTGCAGCAGTCTGAATATGCGGAACCAAAGTGTTGCCCGTATGCAGCAGATACGGAATATCAAACATCTGCAAACCACCGATCATGGAGGTAATCAAGGTGTAAACCATGATGGGACGCAGCAACGGCAAAGTTACCTTGCGGAAAATCTGGAAACTGTTTGCACCGTCGATATTCGCAGCCTCAAACAGAGACGGGTTGATACCCATGATACCGGACATAAGCATGATCATGGTGTTGCCGAACCACATCCAGGTCTGGATGAACATAACCAGGATTCTGGAGTTGGTCTTATCGGTAATAAACCGGATCGGCTCTACGATCATTTCTTTGCTCAGCAACAGGGAGTTGATTGCGCCGTATTTACCATCCCCGAACAGAACCAGGAACAGTGCGGATACGGATGCTGCGGTAATGATGTTCGGCATATACATGATAACCTTAAAAAATCCCTTTCCGGGAATTTTAAGCTTGGCATCTGTAAACCAAACGGCCAGCAGCAAAGACAGAATGATCTGGGGAACAAAGTTACCCAGCCAAATGATGATGGTGTTCTGGAAATAATTAAAGAATTCTTCGTGAATCGCCTGAGCGGGAATACTTGTTTCCGATCCGAACAAAATGTTCTGGAATTTCTTCAGCCCGACAAAGGTTTCAAGCGTTTTGCCGTTGCCGTAGAAGCTCAAGCGAAATGTGTTGATCAATGGCCAAAGCTGGAAAATGCAATAGACAATAAAAAAAGGTGCTATAAACATGTATCCATACTTGGCGTAACTGATGGATTTAATACTCTTCTGTGCAGCTGACGCCATACAGCACACCCTCTCAAAGATTATTTAACTACAATATAAATATATGCCAATAGAGCGCAATGCTCTATTGGCGATATATTCATTGTCTTTCTACTGTAAGACTCGCTGAGGGATTATTCCCAAGTCAGCTGCTCCGGCAGGTCAGAAGCAACCTTTGTCTTGAATGCCTTCAGAGCATCCTCAACAGAAGCGGTGTCGCCCTTCACGTAGCCGTTAACTGCATCGATGTAGTCGTTCTTGATGGTTGCGTCGTAAGGAGTGATCTTGCCATCCAGGTTGATGCCAGCAGCGACTTCAATCATGGTAGCAAACTGATCCTGACCATCAGCCAGCAGTGCGCTCTTGTTGGTCTTAGCGTCAACGATGGACTTCATAACGTTGTAGCTGTTTACGAACTCGCCCTTAAACTCAGCGTAGGTCTTCATGGTCTCTTCGTTGCTGCAGAAGAACTTTACAAACTTCTCAGCCAGCTCGCCGTTGTCAGCCTTCGGAGACAGACACAGCCAAGAACCGCCCCAAGCATATTCCTGCGGGCCCTTAACGAAGCCCCACTTGCCGAAGTTCTCGTTGTCCTTACCACCCTGCATCTTGCCGAAGGTAGAGGTGTCATCGCCGAAGCACCAAGAGCATACGAAGTAGCCGAAGGTGTCGCCGTTAGCACCCAGAGCGAACCAGCTGTCGCCCCACTGATCTTCACCAGATACATAGTTCTTGTCTCTCATTTCCTTAACCATGTTCATGAACTTGGTGCAGGAATCATCGATAGCCAGCTTGTTGTCCTTGTCAACCCAAGCCTGAGCTCTGTTGTAGGAGAATACCTGCCACAGACCACCGATGGTTGCGGTCATGTTCATCTTGCCCTCGGTCTTCTCAGAAATGGTCTTAGCGGACTCCATAAATGTATCCCAGTCCTTAACCTTTTCCTGCATCTCAGCGGGAGTAGAAGCACCCAGGTACTCCTTAGCCAGGTCAGCTCTGTAAGCAAAGCCGCCAGGAGTGGACTGCCAAGATGTGCCCTTCAGAACGCCCTTGGAATCGGTACCGATCTGCTTGATGTAATCGTAGTTGGTCTTGAAGTCATCGTCAGTCAGACCCAGGTTGGACAGAGGAGCAGATACTGCGTCATCGTTGATAAAGGTCATGATCCAGTCAGCCTCTGCGATGTACAGGTCAACGTCCTCATCGCCAGCGAAGTACTGGGTGTAGTTCTCAGCAGCGTCGCCGCCCTTTGTACCACACTGTACCCATGTGATATCAGAATCCTTGACATCAGAGTTGTTAGCCAGGAAGCAGTCCTTCATAGCCTTGATGTCATCACCGGTCCAGCACAGGATGGACAGAGTAGAGCCAGTGTTCGGAACCTTGTTCTCAGCCTTGGCCTCAGTCTTGCTGGAATCTCCAGTGCTGGAGTCGTCAACCTTGCTCTCAGTCTTGGAAGAGTTGTTAGCAGGTGCGCTGGAAGAGCTGTCATCGCCACAGCCAACAAATGCTGTTGTAGCCAGTGCCAGAGTAGCAACCAGTGCCAGGGTTCTCTTAAGCTTGTTCATTGTTCGTTTCCTCCTTAAAATTTCATTATATTACGGATTATAATATAATGCCATAACAAAACCGCTGTTATTTCCGCACAGAGTACTTCCGTCCGGCGATCTGCGCAGAGCAATGCTCTATCGTCAGACTGAACATAACGGCACACAAATACGGCGTGTTTTTGTAAGCTAAATATACCCTATAGCGCAGAAAAAGTCAATGCCTTATACCAATCCTTAATATTTTTTAGTCCACTTACACGAAAATCTCACGATTTTTTTGTGCATTATGTTCACAATTCTTTTGCGTTTTTCATTAAGTTACAAAACGGTTAAAATGAAATTACGGTGAAATCTTTGTGAAAAGTCAATCAATACGGCTTGCCAATTCTGTGAAAATCTGCTATACTGGATATATCTATTCAGAAAGGACGTATCCATATGACTTATTTTCCGTTTGCTGAACGGCGGGACACCTTTGCTTTTACCTGTACGCATATCCTGGACGGCGAGGGGGAGATCCGGCTGGTCACCCATCATTTCGACGATGGCAGCTATGAATTTCTCTGCGGCGAGGAGGGACACGCGGCTGCACATGCGGTGATCATCACCATCGGGGAGCTGTTGGATCTGGATCCATCCATCGCCCTTGTCAGCGACCTGCCTGTGGGCTGCTGCGCCATGCGGAAGGACAAGCAAAGTCCCTGGGAATTTTCCAAACTGGCGGACGAGGAGTGGTATCCTGCCAGTCAAGGACGCATGCCCTAATCCCGATGGTCTGACACCACCCCGTCATTGACCCCGGTCACATAAAAGCAGTCCAGCACAGACACGATCCAGTCGTGATCGAGGCTCTCGATCAACAGCAGCTCATAGGGATGGCTGTAATACTGGATCTTTGCACGCATGTCCAGGATGTCCGCTGCCGCCTGTTCCGTCATGCCCGGTACGGTGCGCAGCTGTTCCAGGGTCATCTGATTCATCTCCAGAAACGGCCGCTCCTGGATTGTGGTGACGGTAGTTACCTCCAGCTCCGGTTCCGGATCTGGCAGGGTGGTTTCCGGCGGCAAGCTCTGGGGAGACTTTTGTTCCCCTGGAATCACGAAAAGCTCCATAATCCGCTCCAACAGCCCATTCCCGATGCCCCGGATCTCCAGAAGCTGTTCCCGATAGGTAAAGCCGCCCAGCCGTGTTCTGACATCCAGGATCCGCTGGGCAAGGGTCTCCCCGATTCCCTCCACCGTGCAAAGATCGTCTGCCTGGGCGGTGTTAAGATCTGTATTCAAAACATGGGCAGTGGTTTCCATCTGCGTACAAGCAGTCGCAGTTGTCCGAGCGGGCTCTGTTGTCACGATGGCGGTGGTAGTGGTCAAGCCGGGCTGGGTGGACAGCACATAGGTCTGGATCTTGGGCGCTTCACCTGGACTGCTAAGGGCGTGGAGCAAGCTAAAGCAACCGCCCGCAGTCAGCATACAAACCATCACCGTTTCCGCCAAACGCCGCATACAGGTACCCCCTTCCCCCCCATATTTCGCCATGCTTCGCTTTTATCATAGCATACTTCCCAGTGCTTTGCAAGGTTCTTGCTAATAAATATAGTATATTTTATTTTTCAGCAGGGGGGTCGGAAGACTCAAAATCATTCTAATGAACAAAAAATCCCAAAGAACATCTTAAACTTATTATAACAAAAATGCTCTCAAACAACACATCAGCGTCATTTGAGAGCATTGAATTTGGCAGGGGCAGTAAGAATCGAACTCACGACACGCGGTTTTGGAGACCGCTGCTCTACCTGCTGAGCTATACCCCTATCAATAAATATTATATCATAGAAATGATGAGCTGTCAAGCGCAAATTTGGTGGGCCATTAGGGACTCGAACCCCAGACCAACCGGTTATGAGCCGGATGCTCTAACCAACTGAGCTAATGGCCCAAAACGAAAACATGCGCATATACAACAAACAGAAGTCAAAAGACTTCTGTTGCTGCACATAAAACGGAACTGAAGCTCAGCCTGCGGGACATGAATATGGTGATTTTCGCCATCATCATGCCACTTGTGATCTTTATCATCCTCGGCATCATTTACGGCACAAAGCCGGCCTATGACGGTGCGGACTATACATTCATGGAGCAGTCTTTCGGAGCCGTCAGCGCAGTTGCCATTTGTGCAAGCGGACTTATGGGCCTGCCGCTGGCAGTATCAGGCTTACGAGAGATGAAGATTCTCAAACGGCTGCGTGTTACGCCGGTCAGCCCGGTATTCATTCTGGGCGTTGAGCTGTCCATGTATATCGTCTACTGTACTGTGTCCCTTGCAACGCTGTCAGTTGCGGCGCTTTTGTGGGGCGTGCGGCTGCATGGATCGCTTCTCGCTTTCCTCGGAAGCTGGGCACTTACCATGCTCTCAACGCAATCCATCGGTATGCTGGCAGGCGGCGTAGCAAAGGACACCAAGCAGGCAAGCGTCATTGCCTCGATCCTCTATTTCCCCATGCTGATCTTTTCCGGCACAACGCTGCCGATTGAGGTTATGCCAAAGGCGATGCAGAAGATCGTCAGCGTTTTCCCGCTAACGCAGGGGCTTACGATGATGAAAAACACATTTTTAGGTGTCAGCACGGGAAGCATTCTGTTGCCGCTTTGTGTAATGATTGGAGTTGCCGCACTTTGCACCATTCTCGCCGTTCGCTTCTTCCGATGGGAATAAGGTGCCATATTAAACCGATTGTATAATAAGAGCCAGACGCTAAGACGCAGAGCCGATGACCTTTTCTCCAACTGAAAGGAGAATGGTTATCGGCTCTGTTTTTATTCCTTTTCTGTTTGGCTTTCCAATGCGGCTTTCACAGTTGCCCTAATGATTTTCAGAGAACGGTCATCGCAGCTGTAAAGCATATGGACGAGATCTTCTACTTCCGAATCTTTGACCGGCTTCTCTGGGTAAATGGCTAATTCCCGGACGATTTTCTTGAGAACTTCAAATGTTGGTACTTTGCCCTCGTTCTCGATCCTATATAAGTATCGCTCTGAAATTCCAACTCGTGCGGTCAGCTCCTCGACGGTCAAATCGGACTTGTCCCGTGCTGTTTTAATGATTTCTCCTAGCGTTTCAGGTCGTTTCTGCACTGTGCGTTCACCTCCATATATAATTATATGGATTTCGCTCATGCTGATAATAGCACGGCCGTTCAATTATTGGTGAACGCATAGTGCAAAAATGACTGAACTAAATACAAACACCGCCCCGCCAAATAAAAAAGAGGCTTTGACGGGGTTTAAAAACACGCCTATATCCCTCAGATCCGAGTTTTTGGATTGGAGGGATATTCGCTATGCAAAAGCATAGCGAATATCGAGAATGTGCCATTTCCTCGCCCCTTTGGGCAACCGGAAATGATGCACAAAAACTTCATGCGCCGCAAGCAGCGTATTATTACAGTACGGCATTCGCGCATGAAGTTTTATCATGCGTTGGACTCGGCGCTGTGCAGCTCTGCCCGTCAGAAGCCACCAATTTGATTCGCCTGCATAACGAATCTTCTACCCGGTGAGCCGTCAAAAAAATCCTTTTCCCGCCATCGGGATACTATGGATCGCTCACTGAACTGTCAGACCATTACAACTATGAATTAAGCGCACTTGCTTTGCAGGTGCGCTTTACTATATCTGCGCCTTTTGCGTGGCAGCGTTGGCTGCCGCAGCCCTCCGCCCGATTTGGATTTATCAAAAATTCAAATTGAAACGGAGGATAACGCTATGGATGGAAACCATCCGAAACGAAGAAAGGACAAATATAATCCCTATGCCATCGGCTCGACCGAGGACGGCCGCCATTGGCTGACCTTTTCGGACGGACAAGGCAATCGGCATCATTTTGAGATCAGTGCTGCCGTATTTGCGCTGTTTGATTCCTTTGAGTTGGACGATCTCTCTTATCTGAACGAGGTGGATCGCCATTATGAACAATCGGAGCTCACGGAGGCATCGTTGTACGACCGAGCCGTGCATCGTCCTGCAACAGTCGAAGAAAGTGCCTTGCAGAACATGGAATATGCCCCATATTCGTTTCCGCGATCTTCGCCATTCTGCGGCGACCAATATGCACAAACTGACAGTCGACTTTTACACCGTTGGAGAAATTTTAGGGCACACATTGAAGGGCATCGGGCTTTCACTTGGTATATCCACAAATATGGCTGATGTTACGACACGGTATGTGGATGTGCGTCTGGATCGAAAAAGAACTGTATTGGAAGCCTATCACAACGCCATGTTTCCCCGTGAGGCCGAACGCCTTGCTGCTAAAAAG
>NC_021039.1:1170260-1264264 GCF_000210095.1 Ruminococcus champanellensis 18P13 = JCM 17042 | reverse complement strand
GCTGTCAGCAAGAGAGGATCATGAGAGATAGCGGCTTTCTCGCCACGGTGACTGCCGTGGCTTACATATATTGCGGTCATAGACAGCACGACCGATTTTCTTTCTTCGGATTTGAATGATACTTGCAGATTATGCCCGCTTGTTCTTTTGGATAACACTCCGATGTTATCAGAAAAAAGCCGTGTTATAAAAATGTTATCAATCCGAACGAAGGCACAATAGAGGACTGCAATTTAAACGTATTCATGCGCTCATACACATCCTTACTCTCGTCGAACAAAGCAATAAACATCGCCCGGACCTCTTCCGGAGCGGCTTTGGCAAAGCCTACGATCATACCCTTGGGGAAATTGTTGTTGGATGCCAGCAGATTGAAGGTCTTGTCAAGGGAGCGGTTCAGCATTTCGGGGAAATTCTGAGCATTCACATCCCAATTATCCTGAAACCACTTCACAGCTTCCCATTTGTATTTTGCATCGCCCCACTGCGTGGGGACAAAATTCTGTTTGTACTGTGCCAGTGCATCTTTCAATCGAAATTGGTCAAACATGATACCACCCCTTTATGCCTCTCTCAGGCTTTTATAGATCTGAAAAAGGAAGAAACTGATCGCAGAACTTATTCTTCCTTTGAGGAACTGAATCTCAGCATTTTTCAGTACATTCACGGCTTTTATAATTCTTTCAGACCTCACTCTCATAATAATGAGCTTTCTCCCAATCAGGCTGAAATGACCCTTTTGTAAACTTTCTCATTTTATTTATCTGATTTATTGACTATAGTCCGAAAGTTACTCTATCTCTCCAAAAAAATATCAATCCAGCCCAGCCAAAGCAATATCAAAAGTCTGCTTAAAATGACATCATCATCCAAAGACAGCTTAGACAGAGCCTGCTGCAGATTGCCCATTGCCGCCTGTCTTCAGCCGCAGCACATTTGGCTCCGCATCCATAATTTTCTCACTATGTGTCACCAGTACAATGGTCTTCCCTTGATCATTCAACTGGTGCAGAATCTGCAAGACCACCCGGGCGTTTTCAGCATCCAAAGAACCGGTTGGCTCATCCGCCAGAATGATACTGCACTGTTTGTACATCAGCCGTGCCAACGCCACACGCTGCTGCTCGCCGCCGGACAGTTGGTATACCTTCGCATCTTTTTTCTCCAACAGACCCACCTGATCCAATGCCTGTTCCGCCGAAATGGCCGCCCTTGCATGCTTCTGAACCAGGTTCAGGTTTTCCAGTACCGTTTCATCCTCAAGCAGTGCAAAATTTTGGAACAAGAATCCCACCTGATAGGTGAAGAAATTCCGCATACTCCGGCGAGAACGGATTTCCTTCCCGTCGATCAGGATCCTACCCTGATCCGGCTGCTCCAGTCCTCCGATCATATTCAGCAAGGTGGTTTTTCCGCAGCCGCTTTTCCCGGCGATTACCAGGAACGATCCCTCCGGGATTTCCAGGCTGAACTGATCGAACAGCACATGATCCCCGAACTTTTTGGTTATATTCTCAAGCGCAATCACAGACTGCCTCCTTTTAAAATCTTTGCAAGATTCACTCGTTCAAACCGCAGAATCTGGTACAGTATCATACAAAATTCCAATCCAAGCAGCCCTGCACTGACCAGCAGGATCGACACACAGCTTGCGAATCCGTACATCAAATACAACAGCAGATTTGTGACAATGCCGATCATCGTTGCGAACAGATTCAGCAACAGAATTCCCCGGTTTTTCTGCCACACGGAATAGCCAAATATCTTCTTCAAAGCCAACCGTTTTGCATGCACCATATATTCCAGCTGCACAATGGTGGCAATGAAACACATCTCCAGCAGAAGCAAAAAACCACTGATGCATGTGTTCATCCAGAATACCCGGGACAGAGATGCTTTATACAACGCAAACCGATCCGGTACGGAAATGGCGTCCACCCGGCGCATGGAGGGATCCGATTGTCCGCTGGCATCCCACCGATACAGAGCAGATTTCATGATCGCATCGCTGCTCATAGATTTTGGGATTGACAGTTGCCGCAGCCGTTCCGGCGTAATGGCGCAGTACACACAAATGGGCTGCTGAATCGCTTCAAAGCCATATGTATTGGAGATGGAACTTGAAAAGTTCAGGCAAATGCCGCTTTGCCGCCCGGTATAGCTGATCTGCCGAAAGGAGATCTGCTCCTCCGGTATGCCAAAGGTAAGGGATATCTCCGCCAGGGCGGCTGACTGAACAGCAGGATCCTCCGCAATCTGCGCCGGAGCCAGAATATAAAAATCTGCCGATTCTCCGTTGATCTGTTCCTCCAGACCTTCGGGCATCAACCCATTCCCATTTTCATTATAAAGAATCACCGGCACTTCCCTGCCGTCCTCCAGGTCTACCAACCGGTCACTGCATGCCAGCGCCACATTGCCCTGGCAATACTGCTCCAGGAAAAAGGCGTTATTGATTTGCATAAACAGCGTCTCTTCTTCATCTATTCCATGTGCGGAGGCAACATCCGGCACGGTGTTCAGCACGCTGTATTGGCTCATGGCTTCCAACCTGCCATACTGAATCAGATATTTGCCAAAGGTAATGGCAGTGGTCACATTCACCGCCAAGGAGGCAATGGCAGCAATCAGAGTCAGAGCCTTCAATACATAACAGTTGGCAAGCAAGGACTCGTTCCGATCCGCCCCATACAATACTTCCTTATAATTGTACCGCAGCAAATCCAGGTACAACAAACTGTTGCACACAAAAAAGCCCACCAGGATGCCCATTACGATCGGGCGCTGATAATTCTCTGCTGTATAACGATGCAGCAGCAACACCGTCAACCCCAATTCTCCCAGAAACACGCCAAGATCCAGCAGCAGATTCCGCAGGATCAATCTGCTCCGGGATGCACCTAGAGAAATCAGCACAAAATTCCGCTTTTTTTGGAATTGGATATCAAACCAAGTCAGCAGAAGGAGCAGCACACAGGCAATGCCCCAGATGACAGCCACGATCCACCAGTTGGTGTCCTGTATGCCCTTCTGACCGCCTATCACCTGGAAGTGTTCTCCCAGACAATCCATCAAATAGTTGGCATCCCGGGTGGAAGCCATCACATAAAACAACAGGGGTTCCTGCTCCTGTTCCATTTCGGAAATAGGGCGAATCCGGATGATGGATTGACCGGAAAAGAAGCTGGTACTGGTACCGTCATGTACCGCATACTCCCCGGAAAGCGCCTGCTTCGCTGAATCAGTGGTGTACACCGTACAATGGAATTGATCCTGCGCGGTGATTCCCCCGCAGGCGGCAAACACAGGTACATGATAGGTGTCCGACAGCCGGGACAGCTCCGCCGACAGATAGGGGGCATATTCCGGTGTATACTGTACCTCAAAGTGATAAAACTGATTCCGGAAGACGTTAAGGTAATTCTGATACACCTCGCCACTCAAAAGCAGGGATACTGTGAAAACCAGTATCCCCAAAATCCACTTTACTTTTTTCATAGTCCGTCCTTAGTCGAAAACGTCCGGCCACATGGTCTGTGCACGGTTCATCAATTCCTGGATCTGGTCCTTGTATTCCGCCAGGATCTGCTCTGCTTGTTGGTTGTATTTCGTATCATTCGGGTCGTAAGGAACATACTCCAGATCCTTTGTAATGTAAATCTGTTTGTCTATGTCCGGCGCCAAGATATCCACCCCATATTCGTTTTCCCCAAAGGGCTTCATCCAAATATATAATCCCAATGACAGTCCGCTGGCTCCGTCTTCATGCCCATACTTATCCAATTGTATTTTATACGACTGATCCAGGGAAACACTTATATAGCCTCCCTCCCAGCCCAGATATGCGGGAGTAGCAACCCCGTACCTGTAACCGTCCTTCACCTTACCGTAACTGATTAATCCATGATTATCGATCACATCCATTTTTTCACGGCAGCGGTGATAGGGTATGTACCGAAGAAACAGCCAGGCAACATTGATGATCGCAAACACGGACAAAATCACCACGGACAAAATGATCAGCCGTTTGGCTGTTATATATTTTTTCATTTTATGGCTCCCTCTTTATTCATTTTTTCTGATTAAATCTGTGTCTATAGTATATACCACAAATCCGACCTTGTCAAGTACTTTTTTACAGTTTACCTGATAAATCCCTGGAATTTGTGAGCCAAAAGAAATGACTGACAAACAGAGCACATGCACATCACCGTGCATTTCCTGTTTGTCAGTCACTTTATTTGCAGATTACTCCTGCACCAGGATTGCCTTGACAGCAGCAAGATCCGCTCCGTTCAGCAAACCATCCCGACAAAGATCCCCTGCCTGCCAATCCGCAAGCATGGTGTCCGGTACAGCCAGCAGCCACCGCTGCAGCAGCACAACATCCGCCACATTTAGCTGTCCATCGCCGTTCACGTCTCCCAGCACAAGCTCTGACTGCATCCGGATACCGTTTTCCTTCCCGTAGGAAATGGCGGCCGGACTGTCTGAATCGATCACGAAGCCGGGCTGCAGCTGATAGCCGCTGCGGTAGCGATACCCAAAGCTGCGAAGTCCAAGCTGGGCATCCCCCTGGATCCCCACCCTGTACAGGCTGTCGCAGTCCAGAAAGGCGTATGCGCCTACACTGGTACAACTTTCCGGAATGGTAATGTCCGTAATGGCATCACAGCCGCAGAACGCACGTTCCTCGATGATCGTCAGACGCTCCGGCAGTCTCAGCCCCTGGAGCCGGGGACAGTCAAAGAACGCATATTGTTCAATGGCATACAGGGACGTCGGCAGATTCACCGTTTCCAGGGAAATGCAGTGGGCAAAGGCAAACCGGCTGATGTGTGTCACCGTGTCCGGGATCACCACAGACCGCAGCTTTGCGCAACGTTCAAAGGCATACCAGTCCACCACCGTCACCGGCTTCCCTTCAATCTGTGCCGGGATCTCGATCTGATCTGCATCCTTCTCACAACCGGTGATCCGAACGCCGGATTCCGTCACGGTATAGCGCAGATAATCCAGGGAGGTTTTGTTCCACTGGATGGGTGGCTCCGTTGTCAATTGCTGTGTGTTCCCCTGTGTCAGGTTGGATACATCCACCGTAAAGCTGCGCTTTTCGGAAACATTGCCGCACACATCGACGCATTCCACCTCGTAAACCTGCTCCCCCTCCGTGTAGTCGTAATCCACCCACACATTCTGGCTTGCATTGCCGCCAACCTTGACTGAGGGTACGATATAATCATACAGCGTGCCGTTTTTATACAAATTGGTCTGGGCAACCGCTGTGTTATCGGTCATACCGGAAAAGGTAAACTGAGGGTAACGGCTTCCCTCCCGTTCCACCAGGGTCACATCCACCCGGGCAGGCGGCTCCGTTTCAATGGTTCCGGTTTTCAGATATTCCAGAAAGCACTGATGAAATGCCGGCAACGTGTTATACGGAGAATAGTGATGGGGATAGGCGAAGCAGAACAATGCGTCTACATAAGGGTCTGCAATTTCCAGCCGCTGTGTAAAATCCCGTACCGTTTTGATGCCCGTATAGGAAACTCCGTGGGGCGACTGCATACGTGCTGCATCCGGCTGTACAAACATTTCTGCATTGGTTCCCAGCAGCAGCCTGGTGCCTCGCTTTGCATTGGCACGATCCACCGCATCCCGGTATGCCGCCGTCCATCGGGCAAGATGCGCCTGATCCATGCCACCCCCTCCACAGCTATCCTGGGGGCACAGCATATCCCCATCCCGAAAGGGGATCCGGGTCAGTACCTCTGTCCAATACTCTGTAAAGCGATCCGGATTGATGCTGGCGTAGCCATATCCGAAGATGTTTACATAGGGGCTGAACAGCAGAGGCATGCTTGGATCCAGCTGATTGCACCGCTCCAGCATCAGAGTGAACATTTCCTCCAGTCCCTCCGCATAGGCGTCAATGCCCGTGTCCGTGTCCATATAAATGGTATTGTACAGCTCCGTCACAAAGTAAAACCCGTAGTAGGTATCCGGATACGATGCTTTATACTTATTATATAGTTCCGAGGTGATCTGATTGCACTGCTCCATATACTGCCGGTTCGCTTCCCTGCCGGCTTCAGAGGCAATGTCACTGTTCCAGGCACAGTCCAGACCCATGCCCAGGTACAGCTTGATGTCGTATTTGTCACAGTAAAACAAAATGGGCTCCAGCGCATCGTACACCGTGTATCCGCTGAGGAAGTCCAGCTCTGAGGGGTAGTACACCGTCCAGCTGCCATCCGCATTGTGGTTTGCCACATCCCCCATGATCAGATACTGGACGCCGGTGTCCTTCATCGCCTGCATTTCCGCATCCCACTGGGCATCATCATAGGTCATATACAGCCAGGGCTGAATGAATGTACCGTCCAGGTGGGTAACATGGTTCTCCTCTCCTGCGGCTGCAGCATGAGGCAGCATGCTGCAAGCCAATGCCCATGCTAATGCAAGGGCGCAAAGTGTGTTTCGCAAATGCATATGCACCATCCTTTCTCATTGGTAAATATGATAATCTGATTATAGCACAGCACACTGGGATTTGCAATGCGCTCCTTGACAAAATCGTAAATTTACCTTACAATATAAGTGAAAGAGGATGATACTATGAAACAGACCTGTTACACATACCAGATCCTGCGATTTTTGTTTACACCCCTGTTCCGGCTGCTGTACCATCCCCACGTCATGGGCAGCGACAATATTCCTGCCACCGGGGCAGTGATCCTGGCAGGGAATCATATGCACGCCCTGGATCCGATCCTGATTGACACCTCCACCAAGCGTATAGTCCGCACTCTTGCCAAAAAGGATCTCCACGATGGTCCCTTTGGCTTTGTGTTCCGGGCGGTGCATACCATTCCGGTAGATCTGCACAGCAAGCACAACCCGGCAGCTTTGCATGCCGCTGTCCACGCCTTGCAGCAGGGGGATGCGGTGAATGTATCTCCGGAGGCAAAGCGCAATTACACAGAGCAGCTGCTTTTGCCATTTAAATACGGGGCGGTGGTCATGTCCGCAAGAGCCCATGCCCCCATTATCCCCTACGCCATCACCGGTACATACAAGCCCTTTTCCGGCGGCGTTACTGTGCGATTCGGCGCACCTTTTTATGCTTCCGATGATCTGACCGCCGCCAACCGGGAGCTTTACAACCGGATCGCAGCGCTTTTGCGCCGCAGCATGGATCCGGCAGTGCTGGCGCAAAAACAGTTTACTGAATTTGATGAATGGAGCATTGGACATGACAAGACATCTTGAATATCCGGACTGCTCCCTGTATGGGCAAATTGCCAAAACCGCCAAAGCATACCCGGACGGCTGTGCACTTTCCTATTACGGCAGACGGATCACCTACCGAAAGCTGATGGAGATGATCGATCGGTGCGGAGAGGCATTAAGCAGCCTGCATATCCAAAAGGGAGACAGCGTGGCGGTGATCCTGCCAAATATGCCCCAGACGGTAATTGTCTTTTATGCCCTCAATAAGCTGGGGGCGGTGGCAAATATGATCCACCCCCTTTCCGCCCGGGGCGAAATAGAATACTATTTGCAGCTCAGCGGCAGCAAAGTGATTCTGGCACTGGACGGCATTGCAGAAAAGCTGGAGGGTCTGTCGGCGGATACTGTTATAATAGTATCCCCGGACAGCTTTATGCCCCTGCCCCTTCGCATTGCATACCGGATCCGCATAAAAAGGGAACCGCATGACCGGATGGATTGGCACACACTCATGCAACAGCCCGGCGCTCCCGTCACCGATATGGGCAAAGGCGCCGACGGTGCAGCAGCGCTTTACACCGGAGGCACCACCGGCAAGCCAAAGGGTATCCTGCTGACCAACTTGAATTTCAATGCCCTGGCACTGCAAAGCATGGATGCCTGCGGCTGTCTGTTGCCCGGTGATCGGGTACTTTCCGTGATGCCTATGTTTCACGGCTTTGGTCTGGGCGTATGCATCCACACGGTGTTGACCTTCGGCGGCACCGCCATTTTGCTGCCCCGGTTCCATCCCAAGGAATTTCACAGGCTGATCGCCAGATACCGCCCCAACGTAATCGCCGGGGTGCCGTCCATTTATGAGTATCTGCTGCGGAGTGACCTCGGCAAGCTGAAGCTGGATTTTCTCAAGGTCGCCATCTCCGGCGGAGATTCTCTTGCAGTCAGCACCAAGCGGCAGTTGGATCGGATACTCCGGCAGCATGGCAGCTCCGCCCGGATCCGGGAAGGGTACGGTTTGACCGAATGCGTCACCGGCTCCTGTCTGATGCCCCAGGAAAGCGAAAAAGAGGGCAGCATAGGTCTGCCCTATGCGGATACAGAATATCGGATCTATGACAACCAGCATCAGACAGCCCTGCCCCCTGGCGAACTGGGCGAGATCATTCTCCGGGGGCCGACGGTGATGCAGGGATATCTGCAAAATCCGGAGGAAACTGCCCGGGCGCTGCAAACCCATGCAGACGGGCACACATGGCTCCATACCGGAGATCTGGGGTGCATGGATGCAGACGGATATATCTACTTCAAGCAGCGTTGCAAGCGAGTGATCGTTTCCAACGGCTACAGCATTTACCCCCAGGCCATTGAAAACGCCATTCTTTCCTGTCCGGAGGTATCTGCATGCGCTGTGGTAGGGGTGCAAGATCCCATCCGGGGACAGCTTGTACAGGCGTTTGTGGTTTTGAAGGAGCATGCCGCAACGGAGCAGACCGAGCAGGCACTCCGGGAGATCTGCCGGGAACAGGTGGCTGCCTATGCTCTGCCACGAAAGTATGTGTTCCTGGAGGCTCTGCCGAAAACCCTGGTGGGTAAGATCGCCTACAGCCAGCTGGAGGCAATGGGCAGTGAGGAGGAGGATACATGAAAGAAATCCGGAAGGTGCTCCTGATCCACCCGGAGATTTCCCGGACAAAGTACAACTTTGCGGGCGTCATCGACAACGAGCCACTGGAACTGGAGTACATCGCCGCCCTGCTCCGGGAACAAGGCGTGGACTATGCCATTTGGGACGGGCAGGTAGAGCGCATCTCCGCCGCCGAGAAGCTGAAAGCCTACATGCCTGATCTGGTCTATGTCTGCGGCCGCACCAGACAGGAACGGTTCATGCTGGAATACTGCCAGGCAGCAAAGGATCTATGCGGCAGTGTCACCGTCATTGGCGGATTGCATGCACAGCAGTGCTATGCCCGGATGTATCAGAACTGCGTGGACTACATTCTCGTTTCCTTTGATATATTTCAGTTGATACAGCTGATACAGGGCACACCGTCGGAACAACTGGAGGACATGTGTTGGCGCACGGAGGGTGACTGGCACACTGCAACCCCCAAGCCCTTTGACATTCAGCGGCTTCCTCTGCCGGATCGAAGCTATTTTCTCACCCATACCGACCGATACCGATATCTGGAGCTGCTGCCCTGTGCCCATGTGCGGACTGCCTACTGCTGTCCCTACCGGTGCAGCTTCTGCAGCCGGAACAAGCTGAACTGCGGAGTGTATACCTGCCGGGACATCCAGGATGTGGTGGAGGAAATTGCCCGGATCCCCTGTGAGAACATCTATCTGGTGGACGATGATTTTCTGGTGGATGAGAAGCGCATCCGCCAGTTTATCAACCTGATCCGGGAGCGGCAGATCTGCAAGCGGTATGTGTGCTACGGCAGGGCGGACTTTATCGTAAGGTATCCGGAATTGATGCAGCAACTGAAGGAAATCGGCTTTTACTACATTCTCACCGGGCTGGAGGCACTGGACGATCAGCATATGACCGCCTACAACAAAAAATGCGATATGGACTGCAACACAAAGGCAGTGGAGATCCTTCACAACGTGGGGATCCATATGATGGGCATGTTCATTGCGGATCTGGACTTTACCGGAAAGGATTTCCGCAGCATGTACCGCTGGATCAAAGCCCACAAGCTGCGGCATGCGGCAGTGTCCATCTTCACACCGGAACTGGACAGCCCCCTGTATCAGCAGTATGCAGACCGGATCCTGACAGAGGATCCCGGCGATTGGGACTACCTGCATGTAGTGGCGCAGCCCGGCAGGCTGAGCCTGCGTGCCTACTATTTTCACTACCATGTACTGCTGATCCGGCTGTTTCTCCGGGGCTGGCGGGACGGCATCTATGACTTTGTGGATTACGGATACTACATCCGCTCCTTTGTAAAAAATATGTTCCGGTTCGGAGGGTAATATGGCGTATCAAAATCCGGCGAAAAAAATCATTCCCAGCAAGCTGGAAACTGGCGTACAGCAGTTTCTGTACAAGCATGTGGGAAAGCGTATTCCCAGTTGGATGACCCCCAATCAGGTAACTCTGATTGGCGCATTGGGCGGTTTGTTCGCCATTGTCTGTACAGTGCTGACCTGGCTGTCCTCATGGTTCTTTCTGGGCACCATTCTGGGACTGGCAGTGCATCTGGTGGCGGACGACCTGGACGGCTATGTGGCTCGGCAGCGGCAGATGGCGTCCCGGGCAGGAGCATACTTTGATCTGATTACGGATGTGCTTCTGTCCACCTTTCTGCTGATCGCTCTGGGCTTCTCCCCCTATGGCAGCCTGGAGGTCATGATCTTTGCAGCACCGGTGTACGGCATCGTGAACGTCACCGCCATGAACTACATTCTCTACTGCAACGAATTTCTGTTCCCACGGCTGGGACCCATCGAAGCACACATTTCCTATGTGCTGGTGTCCATACTGAGTATGGCAACCCATGGACGGGTGCTGTTCACCCTGTTTGGAGTATCCTTCCGGATCGCTGACGTAATTGTGGCGGTGGGGCTGATTCCCATGTACTATGAAATGGTCCGGCTTCAGATTCAGCTGTTCCGCCAACTCAAGAAACAGGAGAAGTCATGAACCGAATTTACATTGTTCTGATCCGTGCCCATACGGGACTTGCACGCATCGGCAGGCTGGTAACCGGATATCCATACACCCACATCGGGGTGTGTCTGGATCCTTCTCTGACAGATTTTGTCACCTACTCCCGCCGGTTTCACAATCTGCCTGCCTGTGCCGGGTTTATGCACGAAAAACGGGACTACTACGCCTTTGGCAGTTATCAATGCTTCGGAGCAAAGGTATTCCGACTCTCTGTGGGAGAGGATGCTTACCGGCGGATCCTCCGCTTCATCCGGCAATGTGAAACAGACCCGCAGCAGCTGTTCAACCTGCTGTCCATGGCGACCATGCCGGTGCTGCACGGATTTCCCATCTACAAGGCACATAACTGTATGAGTTTTACTGCAAAGGTGCTGGAGCTGTCCGGACTGTTCCACATGGAACGTCCCTACTATCAATACACCATCCGGGACATGGATCAGCTACTGGAGGGAACCTGTATCTTTGAGGGCAGACTCCGGCGAAAGAATTCCCCCGGATACGCCGCTTATATGCAATCCTTCCCCTTGTATCGGCGGATCGGCTCCGGCATCATCCTGACCGGCAGGCTGGTGGGACGGATGCTGACCCACAAAGGAGGAAACGGAAATGCATGAAAATCCCCTGGGCAGTCTGCTGAAAAACGGTGCTCCGCTGCGGATTCTGGAAGCGGTCAATGGACTGGAAGCCTATGTAGCGGAGCATGCCTTTGCCCCAGATTCGGAGGGAAACCAGATTACCTTTGACGGACTGTGGCTCAGCGGTCTGTGTCATGCAGCCGCAGCAGGTATGCCGGACGACGGACGCATGCCGCTTTCCGAAAAGCTGACGGCTGTCCGGACGATCCGCCGGGTCAGTCAAAAGCCCCTGCTGGTGGACTGCGACAACGGGCAGGGGGACTTTTCCCATACCGCAAGGGCATATGCCAAGGCAGGAGTATCCGGTCTGGTGGTGGAGGACAAATGCGGACAAAAGCACAACTCCCTGTATGGCAGTGCCCGTGTCCAGTTGCTGGAGGATCCCCGGATCTTTGCTCAAAAGCTATCGGATGCCAAAGCCCATGCACCTGAGATCCTGCTGTTTGCCAGACTGGAAAGCCTCATTGCCGGACAGAGCATGGAGGACGCACTGGAACGGGCGAATATCTATGCCAAAGCCGGTGCGGACGGCATTGTGATCCACAGCCTGGACAAAACCGGCGAGCAGGTACTGGAATTTTGTCATCGGTGCAAGCAGCTGCTGCCGGAAATGCCGGTAGCGTGCATTCCCACCATGTACCCACAGCTGTCCTGTCATACCCTGCACCAAGCGGGAGTGAACATGGTGATCTACGCAAACCATCTGACAAGAAGCGCTTACAAAGCCATGTGCCTGACCGCCGGATCCATCCTTGCCGCCGGCAGCAGTGGGGAGGCGGATCAGCAGTACTGCGCACCCACAACGGAAATTCTAAGGATCACGGAGGAGGCAACCCATGATTGAACCGTCCCTGTTTTATCAGTCCCTTTGCGAAAAGGGACTGGATTTTTTCACCGGAGTTCCGGATTCCCTGCTCCAGACTCTGTGCGCCTGCCTGTCTGAACGGGCAGGCAGAAACTATGTGATCGCCGCCAATGAGGGGAACGCTGTCGGCATTGCCGCCGGTCATTACCTTGCCACTGGAAGTCCCGGAGTGGTGTTTCTGCAAAATTCCGGTATCGGCAACGCAGTGAATCCCCTGCTGTCCCTGGCGGATCCTCTGGTGTACCGGATCCCCATGCTGCTGCTGATCGGCTGGCGCGGAGAACCAGGTACACAGGATGAACCCCAGCACAAAAAACAGGGGCTGGTGACGGTATCCTTACTGGAGAGCATGGGGATTCCCGTCCGGATTCTGGATGCAAACTGGGAGGATGCGTTGCAGGATGCCGCCAAGCACATGCAAAACGGCGGCATTTCGGCACTGCTGATCCGCAAGGGCACTTTTTCCGAATACCCATTCCAGCCTGTCCCCTGTTCCTTCTCCATGACCCGGGAGCATGCCCTTTCCGTGATCCTGTCCTGTCTATCTCCGGAGGATTTTGTGGTATCCACCACGGGAAAAACCTCCCGGGAACTGTTTGAGCTGCGGCAAGCCGCCGGACAGGGACATGGACAGGACTTTCTCACCGTAGGCTCCATGGGGCATGCCTCCTCCATTGCCCTGGGGCTGAGCCTGGCGTCCTTCAAGAACATCTATTGCATCGACGGGGACGGAGCATTTCTGATGCATATGGGTGCATGTGCGGTGAACGGTTGTACCGGGGGAGACAATTTCAAGTATATCGTTCTCAACAACGGCTGTCATGAATCTGTGGGCGGACAGAAAACCGTGGGGTTCCGGATCCATATGGAGGACATTCTGGAGGGCTGCGGCTTTGCGGTATGCAGGGCGGAAACTGAAACCCAGCTTCGCCAGGGTATGAAACACCTTGCAAAGCAAAAGGCTGCGCTGGTGGTGTATATCCGCCCCGGATCCCGAGCCGATCTGGGCAGACCCACCTCCACCCCCGAGGAGAATAAGCATTGCTTTATGGAGGCGATCCAGGCATGAAAGCTCTCATTTTCAATTCCGGCACCGGTAGCCGGATGGGGACGCTGACTGCAAACAAGCCAAAATGCCTACTCCCCCTGCCCGGCGGCGAAACCATTCTGTCCAGGCAGCTGCGGCTGCTGTCCCGGCATGGCATCCGGCAGGCGGTCATCACCACCGGTGCATACACCGGATTGATCCGGCAGCAGGCGAAATGCGACTGCATGGAGATTACCCTGGTGGAAAATCCCCGGTACGCCCACACCAACTATATTTACTCCATGTTCCTGGCGGAACCCACTATTGCAGGGAATGACCTGCTGATGCTCCATGGGGATCTGGTGTTTGAGGAACAGGTGCTGACAAGACTGCTGGCGGCATCGGGCAACCGATGCTGCGTGGATCTGTCCGCACCCCTGCCGGAAAAAGATTTCAAAGGGCGGCTTCGGGACGGATGTTTGCAGAAGGTATCCGTTCACATGTTCGGGCAGGATTGCTTTGCCCTGCAGCCCCTGTATAAGCTGGATGCAGCAGCCGTTCATGCATGGTGCCGGGAGGTATCCGCATGGGTTCGCCGTGGACAAGTGCAGGTTTATGCAGAAGAGGCGTTGAACCGGATCCCGGAGCAGCTGCATATCCAACCTCTTGCCTGTGACGGTCTGCTGCTGTCGGAGGTGGACACCCCGGAGGATTACCAAGCAGTATGGGAGGCGCTGAACCCATGCAGGAACTGATCGTGCCGGGCAATGCCTATGCCGGACTGGACGCATACCTGGAACAGCACCAAATTACCAGGCTGTTTCTGGTGTGCGGAAACTCCATTGCGCAGTTTCCCCTTTGGGATCACCTGACTGCCCTGGAGCAGCGGCGGAACATCCGGATATTCCGTTTTTCCGACTTTCACCCCAACCCGGATCTGAGCTCCGTCCAACTGGGGGCGGCGCAGTACATCGCCCGGGCATGCAGCGGCATAGCCGCAGTGGGCGGGGGCAGTGCCATAGATGTGGCAAAATGCATCTGGCGGGAAATCGGAACACCCGATACGCCCCTTCTGGCGATCCCCACCACCGCAGGCTCCGGCAGCGAAGCCACCTCCTTTGCGGTGATCTACAAAAACGGAGTCAAGCAGTCGGTGGGAAACTGCCTGCCCAATGCAGCGATGCTGGATCCCACCCTGCTGCGGACGCTGCCCCTGTATCAGCGGAAAGCCACCCTGCTGGATGCCCTGTGTCACGGCATTGAATCCTGCTGGTCGATGCATACCACGCCGGAAAGCCGAGCCTATTCTGTCCGGGCGATCCGACAGGTGCTGGAGCATGCGGAGGGATATCTGACCAATCAGGATGCCGGAAATGCAGGCATGCTCCAGGCGGCAAACCTGGCTGGCAAGGCGATTCACATTGCAAAAACCACCGCTGCGCACGCTATGTGCTACCGGCTCACGACCCTGTTCGGCATCGCACACGGACATGCTGCTGCCCTGTGCCTGTCCGCCCTGTTCCCGGAGCTCCTCCGGCATTCTCTGCCGGAACAGACATCCGCCGCCCTGCGGGAAATTGCCGCCGCCATGGACTGTCCGAATGGAACAACGGCTGCACAGAAATTTGCATCCTTTCTGCAGGCGCTGCACCTGCCCGGGCTTTCCCGTGAGATTCCGATTACCCCGAAAGTCCTTGCAGCGTCCGTAGACCCGGATCGGCTCGCCAACACGCCCATTCCACTGGGCACAACCGATCTATGCCGACTTTACGAACAAATTCTGCATGCATAAGGAACCGGCAGTCTGTATGATTTACAGACTGCCGGTTTTAGGATACCGCACAAAGATTGTACAACAGATATGGTACAAAGCCGTCAGGCATACTTTTGCAGTGTTGCCTTAGCTTATGCGGTCACCGCCGGGATCTGCTGACGCAGCACAAACTGCCCCGCTTCATAATCCAGGCACACGGGCACTGCCGGATCCAGTTTTCCAGCTAGGATCTCCCGGGACAACAGGTTTTCCCCGTATTCCGTAACGCGTCTGCGGATGGTACGGGCACCATAGCGTTCCTGTTCCTCCGCCTGTGCCATCTGCTCCACCGTCTTTGACGTAAAGGTAAGCGTATAGCCGATTTTCTCTGCCCGAGCTGCCAATTTTTCCAGCTGCATCCGGGCAATTTTCTGATAATCCCCTGCATCCAGCCGCCGGAACACAATGCAGCCATCCAGTCGATTCACAAGCTCCGGTCTTAACTGCTGTTTCACCTGGGACAGCACCCGGTCATCCGGCGCATGAAGCCCTTCCACAAAGCCCAGGCTGTGCCCCTGCATCTGCCGGGCACCAATGTTGGAGGTCAACAGGATCAGACAGCTACGAAAATCCACTCGTCTCCCCTGTGCGTCGGACAACGCCCCGTCCTCCAGAATTTGCAGCAGGATATTCAGCACATCCGGATGCGCCTTCTCGATCTCATCAAACAGCACCAGACTATAAGGTCTTGCCCGCACCGCTTCGGACAGGATGCCCCCCTCCTCGTGCCCCACATAGCCGGGAGGCGATCCCAAAAGCCGTGCCACGCTGTGCTTTTCCATGTATTCCGACATATCCAGCCGGATCATGGCATCCTCCCGGTCGAACATGCACACCGCCAGCGCCCGGGCGAGTTCAGTTTTGCCCACGCCGGTTGGCCCAAGCAGCAAAAAAGAACCGATGGGGCGTCGGGGATCCTTCAGCCCCACCCTGCCCCGCTGGACGGATGCGGCAATGGCTTCAATGGCAGCGTCCTGTCCCACAATCCGCTGCTTGAGTGCCTGCTCCAGCTCCAGCAGATTTTCCTGCTCCGTCCGGGTCAGCTTCGTGACCGGCACTCCTGTCCAGGTGGAGATCACATCCGCCAGATCCTGCTCCGTTAGCTGAACAGTGCCGGATGCTTCCGATGCCAACAGGGACTCCCCCACCGGATCATAGGGCTCCTGGGAGGCGGGCTGATTCCGCTGCGCCTGTACCCTCGCCCGGGCACATGCCTCATCCAGCACATCGATCGCCTTATCCGGCAGGCATCGGTCGTGGATATACCGCACCGACAGGGTCACGGCGGAGCGCAGCAGGCTATCCCCGATTTCCACATGATGAAAGCATTCGTATTGTTTCCGCAGTCCCCGTAACATCTCCAGCGCCGCATCCTCCCCCGGCTCCTCCACATATACCGGCTGGAACCGACGCTCCAGGGCGCTGTCCTTTTCAATAAACTGCCGGTATTCCCGGAGGGTGGTAGCGCCAATCAGCTGCAATTGTCCCCGGGCAAGCTGGGGCTTTAAAATGTTAGCAGCATCAATGGCTCCCTCCGCCGCACCGGCTCCTACAATGGTATGCAGCTCATCAATGAACAGGATGATATTTCCTCCCGCTACCTCATCCAGCACCGCCTTGATCCGCTCTTCAAAATCTCCCCGGTATTTCGCCCCTGCCAGCATGGCAGTCAGATCAACGGACACAATATGCTTTCCCTGCAGCGCCTCCGGAACCAGACCCTGCTGGAATAACCGGGCAAGTCCCTCCACAATGGCGGTCTTTCCTACCCCCGCCTCCCCCACCAGACAGGGATTGTTCTTACTGCGCCGGGCAAGGATCCGGATCAGACGATCCACTTCCTTTTCCCTGCCGATGAGGGGATCCCGCACAGCGCCGTCTCCCGGCTCCGTCAGCACTCTGCCGTACTTTAATAAAGTGGGATACCGTTTCCGATCCAGCATGCGGATGCCATTGTCCAGTCCGCTGCCGCATGCGGCACATGCCTTTGCAGCCTGCTCCGTCAGGACTGAAAGATCCGCCTCCAGAAGCCGGAAGATCCCGCAGGCTGTACAGTTCTCCTGCTCCAGCATGGCAAGGAGCAGATGCTCTGAACCGATCAGCCGGGAGCCGGATTTTTGCAATAGCTTTTCCGCTCCCTGCATCACCCGGCGCAGTGCCGGCGTGTAGCACGCCTCCGTGACGCAGGTGGCTTCCCCCTTTCCTGCTGTCTGCACGATCTGCTGATACACGCTGCGTGCCTTAATCCGCTGCCCCTGCAATACTGCTGCCCCCACATTGGAGCCATCCTCCAGCATGGCGAACAACAGATGCTCCGTACCTACATAGGTATGCCCGAATTTGCAGGCGCACTGTACTGCGTCTCCCAGAATCGCCGCCGCTTTTTTCGTATACCGCTCCGCCTGTTCCATTGAACCTCCGCCTTTCATTCTGATTACAACTAATAGTATGCCACAAGCTGTGCAAAAAAATTGTCAGAAGCAGAGGGCTTGTCCGGCTGTAACACATTTTCACCCCGGTCATATGATGTACTATGAAGCGGGCAAGAAGCTCACTTCACTACATCTTATTTAAAGGAGTGCTTGAATTATGGGTTGTGGATGCGGTTTTGGTGGTAACTGCTGCTGGTGGATCATCATTCTGATCCTGCTGTTCGTTTGCTGCGGCAATGGCTGTGGCGGCAACTGTGGCTGCGACAACGGCTGTGGCTGTAACAATGGCTGCGGCGGCTGTGGCTGCTAAGTAGTTCCCAAACAGGAACTGTCCGCAGAGTATTCTGCGGACAGTTTTTTTCAGGCAACACGGTGTTGCTTTTATACACGCTGCTGGATGCGAACCCGTTCCCCGTCTGACAGCTCCGCTCCGGACAGGAGCCAATCCCCGGCGGACACCCCAAAGCATAGCTGCACGGTTCCATCCGGACAAGCTACAGCCCCCACCATACGACGGTATGCCTTTCCATCCTGATATACATACACATAGGCACTGCCGCCGGCAAAATGCACCCAACAAGCAGGAACCGCTGCCGGCTCTTCCAGGCAGTACGCCTGTGCCTGGGGCAGGGTATGAGGATAAAGCAAAGGCACAGTGACTGCCCCGGTGGACATGCCTACAGATACCGATAACAAAAAAGCAAGCTTCTTCATACTCACAGTCTGCCCGGACATGGCTGGAATTATGCGATTACAGACACTGCCTGCTTCAGACTGCTGACCCCGATGATCCGCATATTGTACTGACTGGGATCGATGGTCTGCAGGGACTGCTTGGGCACAATGCAGGTTTCAAAGCCCATGCGCTCCGCCTCCCGGACACGCTGGATCAGATGGGTCACTGACCGTACCTCTCCCCCCAGACCGATCTCTCCGAAGGCAATCAGCTTCTCGTCAATGGGCTTATCCAGCAAGCAGGAGCTGAGAGCAAGCGCCACCGGCAGATCCCCGGCAGGTTCGTCCAGCCGAAAGCCCCCTACAATGTTCAGGTACACATCCAATGTACCGAAGAACATACCCAGCCGCTTTTCCAACACAGCCATGATGATCGCCATTCTGCCGAAATCCACCCCGGTGGACATGCGCCGAGGGGAGGAGAAACCGCTTTTGGTGGCAAGCGCCTGCACCTCTGCCAGAATAGGGCGGGAGCCTTCCATGACGCATGCCACACAGGTACCGGACACACCGTGGGGTCTGCCCGCAAGGAGCATCTGGGAGGGATTCTCCACTTCCCGCAGACCCTTGTCGATCATTTCAAACACGCCGATTTCGTTGGTGGAGCCAAACCGGTTTTTCACTGCCCGAAGAATCCGATAGCTCAGATGCCGCTCCCCTTCAAAATACAGCACCGCATCCACAATATGCTCCATGACCTTTGGCCCGGCAATGGCACCGTCCTTGTTTACATGTCCCACAATGAAAATGGGGATCTCCTGCCGCTTGGCAGTGTGCATGAACAGGTTGGTGCATTCCCGCACCTGAGTCAGACTGCCGGGACTGGAGGAGATCTGGGACAGGCTCATGGTCTGGATGGAGTCGATGATGACCACATCCGGCTCCGTAGAACAGATGGTATCGCAGATCGCCTCCGCATCGTTCACCGTCAGCAGATACAGGCTTTCCGTATCCACCCCGAGCCGCTGTGCCCGCAGTTTGATCTGCCGGGCGGATTCCTCTCCGGACACATAGAGCACCGAATGATTCTGCCCCAGATACTGACAGATCTGCAAGAGCAGTGTACTCTTTCCGATGCCCGGCTCGCCTCCCAGCAGCACCAGCTCGCCCTTTACAAGACCGCCCCCCAGCACACGATCCAGTTCTCCCATACCGGTTCGATACCGCACCTCTGATTCCATATCCACCTGGGAAAGCTCCAGGATCCGGTCAGAAAGATCCACTGCAGCCCGTGCGCCGGGAGCGGATTTGACAGCCGGTGCCGGAGTCGATTCCTCCAGGCTGTTCCATGCGCCACAGCCGGCACACTTTCCGTTCCACTTGAGGCTTTCATAGCCGCATTCCGTACATACATACACAGTCCTTGCTTTTGCCATTCCTGTTCTCCTTTTTCTCAGCCTGCCAGATACTCCTGCAAGCCTGCGTAGATCGTAAATGCCACCTGACGCTGATATGCTTCATCCGTCAGCCTTGCAGCCTCCTCCGGATTGGACAAAAAGCCGCATTCCACCATTACCGTGGGATTCTTGCTGAAATAGCACAGAAACAGTTCCTTGCCGCACTGCTTGATCTCCCGGTCATTGTCCGGCTGAAGCCGGGTATGAAAGGAGCCTTGCAGCTTCTGCGCCAGCCGTTCGCTGTCCTTGTTGGTGGGGGCGTAAAACATCTGGGCGCCGCTGTATTTGGGATCCGTAAACTGGTTCTGATGAATGGAAATACAAACAGCATTGCTGCGCTCGTTGAAAATCGCCAGCCGATTGTCCATATCGGAGCTTTTCTGGTTGGCGATGCCCTCAATGCCGCTGTCGTGGATGGAGCGATCCGTATCCCGGGTCACCACAACTTCATATCCGGACACGGACAGCAGATCCCGCAGGTTCAGCAGGATATTCAGATTGATCCCCTTTTCCGGCACGCCAGCCGCAGAGGAACAGCCACCGTCCATGCCGCCATGCCCGGCATCCAGCACGATCACAGGCACATTCTTTGCTGTGCTGAAGGTATATACTGCCGCATCCTCCTGCTTTCGGACAGCAAGCCGAAATGCTCCGACACCGATACCCGCCACCAGAGCCAGCGCCAGAATTCGCTTTGCGTTGCGCCATTTTAATTGATTCATTCGTCACACACCCTTTCGGTTTTTCCCCATCCGGAGCTATTCAAAGCTATGAAACTCCCACAGGAAATATGACAAACTATCATGAGTACTGCCTCATTATACCACAAAGGCGCATACCCGTCAAATCCGGCAGATTGCGGCACCTGGCATGGATCCCACAAAAAAAGAACAGGCATTACGCCTGTTCCTTGTAAATCAATAAAATTCCTGGCTGGACTGCTTTTTTGCCTTGATCTTCAGTACCAGCAGAACAATCAATCCCACTGCTCCCACAGCAGCCAGACCGATGCCGGTGTAAACGGAACGCTGGAAGCCGTCGAACTTGGTGCGTGAGATCATATACACCTCAGTGTTCTTCTCAAAGTCCTCATCGCTGAAATCCGCCTGTTCCTTAAACCAATCCTTAAAGTACCCGGCAACCTTGTCGTCCATCTTCTTGACCTCGCCCTGGATCATCAGGCTGGAGGTGGGTGCCGGTGCACTGCCATCCTCTGAGTTCAGATAGTCCCAGGTTTCGTTGCAGATCTTATCCAGCGTATCATACTCTTCCTTATTGCTGGTTTCGTAAACCGCATAGCTGTTGGGCAGACTGATGATGTAGTACAGCTTCGTGGAATCGTCCGAAGTCCGGATACCGAACTTGGTCTCATACTCCTCTGCAACTGTATCCAGTACATAATCCACCTTGCCGCTAACCAGATCCCCGGTCTGCATCTGCCGATAACCCAGATTCGCAAGGTCTGTGACCTCATTGTTCTGATACTTTTTCATCTTGCCGAAATCCGTCACCAGGATAATGCCAATGAAGAACATCATCACAAAGACCACTAGCAATACTTTTTTTACTTTTTCCATAACCCACTTCTCCTCCGTTATTTCTTGTTTGTATCATCCAGCCGCATGGTCAGACCGATCCGCTTCCGCTTCACGTCCACATCCAGCACCCGTACCTTGACAACCTGCCCTACCTTTACCGCATCCAAAGGATGCTTGATATATCGGTTGCAGATCTGGGAAATATGCACCAGCCCATCCTCATGAACGCCGATATCCACAAAAGCGCCGAAATCAATCACGTTCCGGACTGTCCCCACCAGTTCCATGCCTGGTTTTAAGTCCTTCAGTTCCATGATGTCCCCACTGCGCATCAAGGGCGGCGGCAGCTCGTCACGCACATCTCTGCCGGGCTTCTGTAATTCCCGGACAATGTCCTGTAGGGTGGGTACGCCTACCCCAAGCTGTCTGCTGATTGCATCCATCCCCTGCTTGTTCAGGCGATCCCACAGAGATTGAAGCTCCTCCTTGCCGATGCTTGCCAGAGAAAAGCCGCATGCATCCAGCAATCCCCTGGCAGCCTCGTAGCTTTCCGGATGCACCGCCGTATTGTCCAGAGGATTCTTCCCCTCCCGGACACGGATAAAACCGGCGCACTGCTCATATGCCTTTTTCCCTAGCTTCGGCACCTTCAGCAACTGCTTTCGGTCGGTAAATGCGCCGTTTTCCTCCCGGTATGCCACAATATTCTTCGCCACTGAGGCATTGATGCCTGCCACATAGGAAAAGAGGGAGTGAGAGGCGGTGTTGATGTCCACGCCCACACTGTTTACACAGTCCTCCACCACACCGGTCAGGGCTTCATCCATCCTTGCCTTGGGCATGTCGTGCTGATACTGCCCCACACCAATGGCCTTCGGATCGATCTTCACCAGCTCTGCCAGAGGATCCTGCAAGCGCCGGGCAATGGACACTGCACTACGCAGGGATACATCGTATTCCGGGAACTCCTCTGCCGCCAGCTTGGATGCGGAGTATACGGAAGCCCCCGCCTCACTGACCACCATATAGCTGACTTTTCTGTCCAGCTCCTTGAGGATCTGCGCTACAATATACTCGCTTTCCCGGGATGCGGTGCCGTTTCCAATGGCAATGGTAGTCACCTTCCATTTTTCAATGATCCCCTTGAGCTTTTGCTGATCCGCCGCTACCTGTGCAGCGGAATTTGCCGTAATATGTACCACGTCCGTATGCAGCACCTTGCCGGTATGATCCACCACTGCCACCTTACAGCCGGTGCGAAAGCCCGGATCCAGTCCCAGCGTGACCGTATTCTTCACCGGGGGCTGCATCAGCAGCTGACGCAGGTTGGATGCAAACACCTTAATGGCTTGCTCGGCTGCATTTGCCGTCAGCTCATTGCGGATCTCCCGCTCTACCGAGGGAAACAGCAGCCGCTTGCAGCTGTCCTCCGCCGCCTGGCGCACATAGGCACCGCTGGGAGAATCCCCTTTCAGATAATGCCGCACCACAAAGCTCTCCCCCATATGCTCCGGCAGAGAGATTGCCACCTTCAGAAATCCTTCCTTTTCGCCCCGATCCAGTGCAAGCACCCGGTGGTGTGCAATTTTCCCCAACGGCTCTGTGTAATCGTAATATGTGCGATACACACTTTCCGCCTCCGGATCCGCAGCGACAGCGGATATGGTGCCGCTTTTGGCGATCAGACTCCGCAAATCCTTCCGCAACTGGGCATCATCGGAAATATCCTCTGCCAGAATGTCCATTGCTCCCTGCAAGGCCGCCTGTACATCGGGCACCTCCTGCTCCGGATTTACAAAGGCAGCTGCCTCCCGTTCCGGATCCACACCTGGCTTTTGGGCAAGCAGCAGCCGTGCCAACGGCTCCAAACCATGTGCACGGGCAACGCTTGCACGGGTCTTGCGCTTGGGGCGATAGGGTCGGTACAGATCTTCCACCTCTACCAGGGTTTTGGCAGCGTCAATGGCTTTGGCAAGCTCCTCCGTCATCTTGTCCTGTTCCGTGATGGAGACCCGGATCTCCTCCTTGCGTTTTTCCAGATTCCGCAAATAATTCAGTCGATCGAAGATCTCCCGGAGAACCTGATCGTCCAGAGAACCGGTACGCTCCTTCCGGTATCGGGCAATAAAGGGAATGGTTGCCCCTTCATCGATCAATGCCACCGTCTGGTCGATCTGTTCCTGGCGCAGATGGAATTCCTGTGCCAGCACTTGATTGATGTTCATGCATGACTCCTTTTGACCGTTATAAATCTATTATAGCACTGATTTTTTTGTTTTGCAAGGGATTTAAACAAAAAAAGGATAAAGTATTCTCCATCCTTTCCCCGCCTTATGTGCTTACAGCTTTGCCAATGCCTTGAAGCTATTCCGCATTGCCGGATACAAACTGCGGTACATCTGGTAGCACCGATCGTACACCGGAATCTGCTCCGGGATGGGCTCCTGCACCTGCTTGGTGCGGATCACCGCCTGGCATGCTTCCGGCACAGAGTCATACATACCGGCACCTACCATTGCCAGAATGGCAACGCCCAGTGCCGGGCCCTCCTTGGAGGTCACCGTCTTCACGGAACAGCCGTACAGATCCGCCAGCATCTGCCGCCACAAAGCGGAAGTACCGCCGCCGCCGCATGCCATCATATCACTGACGGATACGCCCATCTCCCGGCACACCTCTACGCAGTCACGCAGGGAGTATGCAACGCCTTCCATCACCGCACGGAGCATATCCCGCTTGGTGTGCATAGCGGACAGACCGAAAAAGACTCCTCTTGCATCCGGATCCAGGTGAGGTGTGCGCTCCCCCATCAGATATGGCAGATAAAACAGCCGGTTTGCTCCAACGGGAACCTGTGCAGCCTGCTGATCCATCAGATAGTATTCGTCCACACCCATATACTTGGCGGTTTCCTTTTCTGCGCCGCAGAAATTATCCCGGAACCACTTCAAGGAAAGTCCTGCCCCCTGGGTCACGCCCATAACATGCCAGCAGCCAGGCACAGCACAGCAGAAGGTATGCACTCTCCCCTTGGCGTCAATGGTAATATCCGAAGTATGTGCAAACACCACGCCGCTGGTGCCGATGGTCGTAAACGCCTTTCCATCCGTCACCACGCCGGTGCCCACTGCCGCCGCCGCATTGTCCCCGGCGCCGCCTACTACAATGGTTCCTGCCGCAAGACCGGTAAGCTCCGCCGCCTTGGGGGTCACTCTACCGGTGATCTCGGGGCTTTCATACACCTTACCCAACATGGATTTATCGATCTCCAGCTTTTCCAGTACCTCATCCGACCACTGACGCTTGGGAATGTCCAGCAACTGCATGCCGGATGCGTCAGAAACCTCCGTTGCGATCTCTCCGGTCAGCATAAAACGGATGTAGTCCTTTGGCAGCAGGATGTACCTGCACTTTGCATAATGCTCAGGTTCATGATTCCGCACCCAGAGGATCTTGGATGCGGTAAACCCGGTCAGCGCCGGATTCGCCGTGATCTCAATCAGCCGCTGTGCGCCTACACGCTCTGTGATCTCTGCACACTCCGCTGCGGTACGCTGATCGCACCAGATAATGGAGCGGCGGATCACCTGATACTGGTCATCCAGCATCACCAGCCCATGCATCTGCCCGGACAGACCAATGCCTTTAACTTCTTCCTTGGGCACACCGCTGGTTTTCATCACCTTTGCAATGGTGTGGATGGTGGCTTGATACCAATCTGCCGGATCCTGCTCTGCGTAGCCGTTCTGGGGCTGATACAGAGGATACTCCTCACTTGCGGATGCGATCACCGCTCCATTCTGATCAAACAACACCGTTTTAGTGCCGCTGGTGCCAATATCTACGCCCAGTACATATGCCATCTGTACACTTCCTTTCCAGTACAAGAATGGCTATCCCCCGGATAGCCATTCTGCGTTCATTAAAGATTGAACATAATATTGTTCAGGATGCTTTCCAGCAATTCCTGACGACCGCTCTTGAGGGATGCGGTCACATCGCCCTTGCTCAGTGCGTAAGCCTCCAAATCTGCCATGGTTGCCTTGCCGGAAATGATATCCGCACCGATGCCGGTGTTCCAGCTTGCATACCGATCAGCCACGAACTGGTCGATCCGTCCGTCATCGATCATCTTCTGCGCAATCTTCAGACCCAGTGCAAAGGTGTCCATACCGGCAATGTAGCTGTGGAAGATATCCTCCATCTCAAAGGATCCACGCCGTGCCTTGGAGTCAAAGTTCAGACCGCCATTGGTAAAACCGCCAGCCTTGAGTACCTCGTACATACACAGTGCTGCGTCATAGGTATTAGTGGGGAACTGATCCGTATCCCAGCCCAGCAGGGTGTCACCCTGGTTAGCATCGATGGAGCCAAAGAAGCCGTTCTCCCGTGCTACCCGCAGTTCATGCTGGAAGGTGTGCTGTGCAAGGGTTGCGTGGTTGGCTTCGATGTTCATCTTGAAGTCCTTGTCCAGATTATACTTGCGCAGGAAGCCGATCACGGTTGCGGTATCAAAATCATACTGATGCTTGGTAGGCTCCTTGGGCTTGGGCTCGATGTAGAAGTCGCCGGTAAAGCCGATGCTTCTTGCATAGTCCACTGCCATATGCAGCAGCCGTGCCATATTATCCAGTTCCAGACCCATATTGGTGTTCAGCAGCGTTTCGTAGCCCTCTCTGCCGCCCCAGAATACATAGCCCTTGCCACCCAGCTTTACGGTGATCTCAATTGCCTTTTTGATCTGCGCAGCTGCAAATGCAAACACGTCCGCATTGGGCGCAGTGCCGGCACCATGCATATACCGGGGATTGCCGAAGCAATTTGCAGTACCCCACAGAACCTTCTTGTCCGGGTTCAGCTGCATCATCTGTGCAATATACTCGGTGATTTCATCCAGACGCTGGTTGGTTTCCTTCAGATTATCAGCCTCCGGCGCCAGATCCCGGTCGTGGAAACAGAAATAATCGATGGACAGCTTGTCCATCAGCTCAAACGCAGCGTTTACCTTTCTCTTAGCAATGTCCATGGGATCGGTTCCGCCGAACTTCTTGTTGGTGGTACCCACACCAAACATGTCCGTACCGTCTCCCCCCATAGTATGCCACCAGGACAGCGCAAACTTCAGCTGCTCCCGCATGGTCTTGCCGCCTACGACCTCATCCGGGTTGTAGTACTTGAACGCCATGGGATTGTTGGATGCCTTTCCCTCAAAGGGGATCTTTGAAATGCCTGTAAAAAATTCGCTCATCATAAACCTCCTGCTTTTTCTCTGTTTATATTGCCCGGAGCAACGCTCCGAAACGTCTCAAGGCAATACCGCACAAAGCCCACCCAACGATGCAGCGCATCCATATGCGCCAGCTCTGCGCGGTATGGTCTTAATCGATCACAATTTCCCGCTTGGACATATCATAGTAGGAGTCCAGCACAGCGATATAATACCGGAACTGAGGGTTTCCGTTTACATACAGCACATCGCCGCTCTCCGCCACACCCAGTGCAGCAAGCTGCTGATCCGTCAGATCGGACAGCTTTACATCCTCCGTTACCGTCCAGCCAATGGCATGCAGCTTGGATAGATCCAGCGTAATGGTATCATCCGCGTACAGGCGCATGCCCTCCGGCACTTCTGCGGTTCCGTCACTTTTCGGCAAAACGATACCAAGGGTTTTTAACTGCTTCTGGTTCAGATCCTTCACCCGGATCTCCATCGTAAAGCCCCGATCCCGCCCCAGTGTGTGCATCTGGCTTTCGGACAAGCTCAGTACAGCATCCGGGTTGATCTCCAGGATCTTGGCGGTAATATCCGTGCGCTTTTCGGTTGTCCATTCCAGCTCAGGCTCGGACAGGGGGCGATTCACATACACCGTCCGGTCAAAGCCCTTTGCCCGGCAATACATATAAGAAAAAGATGTGTCATAGGTATTGGGCGCAACGATCACAGAGGTGCCGCCGCCGCACTTGTCCATACTGTAGGTGACCTCATACCGGTACGCACCGGACGGGGAAATCTGACTGGGGCCCGGTGACTTCTGGACAGAACTGACCAGCACGGTGGTGTAGAAAAAGTATGCCAATGCACCCAGCATGTACAGCATCAAAATCACTGCGCCGGAAATAGTCTTGGCAGCTTCGCCAGAGCCGCTGGTAAAGAACGCCACAACAGAAACCAGCACAATGGGGATCAGCATTTCCCATTCCCCGAAATTCAGCAGCACAATGGGCAGCAAAAGGGGCATGGTCACAATGCTCACGATCATGGTAATCAGCTGGCGCCGGGTATAGAACATCATCACACCCATAGCCAGGCAGCCAATGGACAGCACAAAGCCGAACTTGACCTTTTCGTATACTTCAATGTCATAAAAAACAGACCAGTACGCCAAAAATCCCAGAAAAATCCCATAAGGGATCGACAGCAGGGACAGGCCTCGCTTGGTCCAGGGACTGTCAAAAAAACGGTTCATATCCAAAGCGTTTCCCTTCCAAATGATGCAACCGCACACGCAGCTATATCCTGGCAGAGCGCATGCGGAACGGTAGTGCGTTATTGCCATTATTATAGCATGATTTTCAGCGCATTACAAGCCGAATTGAAAAATATTTCACTGCGCAGCCAAAAGTTTTATATTTCCGTCCGTAGCAAAATTGGATACATTATACAGAACCAGTACTTGGCTGAACTGATCCGGATCCACATAAGCATGGTAATCTCCCCGCACATACCGCATATCCAGCAGCACGATCTCGCTGTAATGCTCCGTCAGGAATGGCAGCATACTGTTGGCGTAGGAATCCTTGATCAGCAGTAGCTTCTTGTCGTTTTTCACATTGGTGCGGACAGTCACCATGGCTGCGTTTCTGCCCAGAAAGACGCTGTACTTCTCGCTGGTGTTCAGAAAATCCCAGAAGTAGATGGACTGATACTCCGTTTCGTTCAAGCCGTCGTTGATGGTAACGCTGGTGACCGGATCCGTGCCATTGTAATGATACAGATCGATCATATCCGGCTCGATGCCCCGGTACAGGCTCTTGGAATACAGGGTGCCCCGGAAGTCGTCTGCCGCATGCTCAATGTTGTACATTTCATAGGAGACCGGAGAAAAGCCCAGCTTCTTGATGGCGGTCTGATACGCCAGGAACGCCCCATAGGAGGTCCAGTGATGATCCGTCCGGTAGTAGATATACTCGTTGCGCATTGCATACAGGGAATTGTACACATTGATCATGGTCACATCCCCACGCAGGTCATCTGCCACCCGGGAGATCAGCTGCTGCTGATCCAGATTGGGGGCATATGCAGGCAGGGTGTCGGAATATACCTCTGCCGCCGTGGGCGCCAGCAGCATGGCCACAGGGGTCTCCGTATTCTGCGCAAAGGCACGCACCCCGTCTATGGACTGCTTCAGCCGTGCCTCATCCACATCATCCTCCGTCAGCTTTCCAATCAGCCGTTCATCGGTGATATACACCCCGCCGATCTCCTTTTTGCCGGCGGCAAGCTCCGCTGCGGATTTCACCGCAACCCACTGATCCCGCAGGACAAAGTGATCCGCCGCATAGGTTTCCACCCCGTCCATATAGGATTTGTCCTTGACGCCGGCAGCAGTCAACTGCGGCATCTCCGCCAAAGTCCGGTTCTCGGTTTCGGATACAGATTTTTTCGGCAGCAGCAGGGAGCTGAACATCAGTCCGAACAGTACCGCCAGAAAGATCACTGCGGATATCATTTGCTGTACTTTTTTCATAGCGATACTCCTTTCTAGAATCGGAAATATAAGAACGGGTTATAGGTTTCGTTCACCAGATATGCGATACACAGCACAAACAAGCCCATCTGTACCACCGGTGTCAGCACGCAGAGGATCTGATCCACCCGCTTGGAACGGCGCACCTTTTCCAGAAGCCATTTTCCAAAGCTGGTGGCACTCAATGCGCACAGCAGGAAAATCAACACATAGGTGTGGAACTGATACCGGGCATAGTCATCGATCAGTACACCGGAGCCGCCGAACATGGACTTGATAAAGGTGGTGATCTGGGATACGGTACTCAGATCGAACATCACCCAGCTGATGACCACGCAGAAGAAGGTGTACAGCCATGCCAGGAATCGAGGCAGCTTTTGAATATACTTACCCAGCCAGAGCTTTTCAACGGTCAGCAGGATGCCGAAATACAGACCCCAGAAAATGAAGTTCCAGCTTGCACCGTGCCAGAAGCCAGTCAATCCCCAGACAATCATCAGATTCCGCACCCACTTCAGCTTGCTGACCCGGTTGCCTCCCAGAGGAATGTATACATACTCCCGGAACCAGGTGCTCAGCGTAATGTGCCACCGGCGCCAGAAATCCGTAATGCTGGTTGCCTGGTAGGGATGGTCAAAGTTTTTCGGAAAGTGGAAGCCCAGCATCTTGCCCAGACCGATGGCCATGTCCGAGTAACCGGAAAAGTCAAAGTAAATCTGGAAGGTATATGCCAGAATGCCGATCCAGGCAGTGCAGGCGGAAAGCTGCCCCAGATCATGACCCTTGATCTCCGTCCAAAGCATGCCAATGCTGTTGGCAAGAATCACCTTTTTGGCAAGACCGCAGGTAAAGGTACCAACACCCTCCCCCATGGCAGGCAGATTCACGCTGCGCTGGTTCAGTTCCCGCTCCACATCCGCATACCGGACAATGGGCCCGGCAATCAGCTGGGGGAACATGGTCACATAGGCGCCGAAATCCACGATGCTTTTCTGTACGCCAATGGAGCGGCGGTACAGATCGATGCAGTAGGACATGCTCTGGAAGGTGTAGAAGGAAATACCGATGGGCAGCGCCGGTGTCTGAATGTCAAGCCCGAAGATGCCGGCGAAAAAGCCGCTGTATTTGAACACACCCAGCAATCCCAGACTGAATACCACAGCCAGGATCATAATCAGCTTCCGGCGTTTTTCGTTTTTGTCCGCCCGTTCCATCAGCCGGCCGGCACCGTAGTTGATGAGAATGCACAGCAGCATATAGATCACATTGATCGGTTCGCCCCAGGCATAGAAAATCAGACCGGACAGGAACAGCACACTGTTTTTCAGCTTCTTGGGTGTGACAAAATAGACGATCAGAAAGATCGGCAAAAAGTAAAACAAGAATACAATGCTTGAAAAGACCATGTTCAATCTCCATTTCCATGTTGATGCAAAAACGCCTCAAGCTCCTGGCGTGTCATCATCGTATTAAGTACCTCCAGCATCCCTGCAGTGGACAACAAGGCAGGCAATCCAAGCTGCGTCAGCAATGCCCGGCGCCGGATGGCACTGTCCTTGCCGCCGGTAAGCCCCAGCTCATACAGATCCAGCCGGGTCAGTCCCGTCCCTGCCGGTGCAGAACCGGTCAGCACGCCCGCCCGCCGGAACGCCTCCTCCAGCACGCTTCTCTGCATGCCCTCCACACCCAGCTTTCCCTCTGCGGAGGGCTTTTCCTTGCGTTTTTCTTTTCCAAAAATATCCGGAATGTACACATGGGTGATCTTTCCCTTCGGCACGCAGCCCTTCAGGTATCCCCGGATCTTAAAGCCAGCCCGATCCGAATCTGTCAGTATAATGATGCCCGTATGGGCGGCAAAATACCGGATCAGTGCCATTTTTTCCGGATCCTTGAAGATACGGTAGCCGTTGGTCACCAGAATGACCCCCTGGATCATGGAATCCAGCTTGATCTTATCGTACTTGCCCTCTACGATGATTGCCTGGGAGATCACCAGCTTTGCCTGCGTTTCTCCCATACTCATCGCTCCACCGCCAGCATCCGGGTAATGGCTTCCTCAATCAGAATCCTGCCGTCCAGCCGGGTGGATTTCAGCGCTGCATCCGTATCCCGCAGGATCAGGATGCAGGCACGCATCTGCTCCAGGGAGGACTTCCCGGCATCCCGGAAGGCATTCTTCACGGCGAATTCCCGCCCCTTATATAAAAAATCCTCCAGCACATGCTCGTGATGTTTACCGGCAGCCTGCGCCGCCTTTGCCCGGTACAGATCCAGAAAGGCGGAGGTAATGGCGGACAGCAGCATCACCGGCTCGTTCCGCTGCTGGGACAAGATGTCCAGCGCTTCCATAGCGGCTCTGCCATTCCGGGCAGTCACTGCCCTGGCAAGGGCAAAGGCGTTCAGACTATCCTCCCGTGCCACCAGCATGGAAATGGCTTCTCCGGTGATCTCGCCACCCTCGGCATAAGCACACAGCTTGTCCAGTTCGTTGCCGATCCGCATGGTATCACACAGACAAAGCTGCGCAATCTGCTCCGCATTCTGCCGGGACAGGCTGCAGCCGCTCCGGGACGCCCGCTCCATCATGGGCTTCACCAGTTGGGCAGCGGTTTTCGCCTCAAAATTACACACCACCCCATGCTTTCCAAAAAAGTCAATGAGTTTTTTATGCTTGGGAGTGGGGGCTTTTTTACCGCCGCATACGTCAAAGCCGGTCACATTGCAGATCACCACAGTGGACGGAGGCACATCCTCCAGGCACTTCAGAAAGGACTGGATCCGATCCGCAGACCAATCCTCTGCCGGAGGGTCGTTGATGAGGATCACATTGGTCTGGGCAAACATGGAGTACTGTCCCACTGCATCTGCAAGCTGCTCCAGATCCAGATCCCTGCCGTCATATTTCTGCACATCCCCATCCAGCTTTTTTATCAGCCGCTTGGTAAATGCCGCAACCCCTGCTACATCTTTTCCGTACAGGTAATACAGTCCGGCATGGGAACCCGCCTGCAGCTGCTTGATTACATCCCCCGGTGTCAGATTCGCCATATGTTATCCTCCCTTCATCAGCTCCTGGATCGAAATACCGCCCTGTGCATCAATAGAAATACACAAATTATTCTGCCCTGCATACACTTGCCCATCCTGCACATTGCAGGGCGCTGTAGTCAGCAGATACCCGGCAGTCATGGTTTCCGGCAGCTTTGCGCCATACTGAATCCGCACATCGCTTTCCGTCAGCGGCTCCGTCCCGGCAGCACACAGCACCCGGCGGCCGGCATACAGGATCTCCACCGTACCCGTGCCCAGAAAGCGAATGGTATACTGAGAACGGAGCAGTTCCGCAGAAGCAATGGAAAATGGCTCCGGCACTGTACCGCAAACAGTACTGCCTGGCAGGTGATATGTATCCTCCGGCACCAACAGCCAGTGTACCTGCACATAGGGCAAGGCATCGTGAAAAGCCGCCATAGCCCGGTATTGCTGCTGATCCAGCACCAGGGTTTCCACCCGGGAAATACCGGACGCCTGCAAATACCGACTCACATATTCTGCACCGGCACCGCCGCCGGTCAGATCCAGCACATCCGTCTGATCCCCACAGGTAATCACCAGCGTGCAGGCATTGCCCTTCCCCAGCATGGCGATCTTCAAGGTGTTTTGTTCCAGCAGGGACACAAACAAGCTTACATTCCAGAACAGCATCACCGTCAGTCCGATGCTTGCCCAGACCCGGCGCTGTTCCCGGCGAAAGCCGAATACACACAAAGCCAGCAGGACGCTGAGCAGACACAAGGGCAGTACATAGGAGCCACCCAAAGGCACCACTCCCACATGCAGACCGGCGCACCAGCTGCCGATCTCCAGTACGGTGCGGCAAAGGAATCCTGCCAGCTGCAGCAGAGACGATGCAGCCACGCTCCAACCTCCGGTGAGAAATACTCCAAGTCCGCACAGCATGGCAGCCATGCACAGGGGCAGCACCAAAAAATTGGACAAAGGAGACAGCAGGGATGCCTCCTGAAAATAGCAGGCACACAGGGGCATCAGCAAAACCGGGATCACACTACTGGCCACAAGCCCCTTCAGGATGCGTTTTGGCAGGGTATCCACTGGAAAATGTGCCGTCAGCCAGGGCGCTGCCACCGCCACTGCAAACACCCCTGCTGCGGACAGCAAAAAGGAGGCGCTGCCGATCAGATACGGACGCGTCCCCGTTAATGCCAGCACTGCGATGCACAGTGCATTCAGCGGATCGCTCTGCCGGTGAAATACATCCCCGCTGTACACCAGTAACAGCATGACCGCCGCCCGACAGGCTGAGTGGGAAACACCGGTACACAGCACAAAGCCCACTGCCACCACCGCCTGTATGCAGAACGCAAGCCGCTTTCCCAACCGCAGCCTCCGCAAGATCCACCCCACCAGGGTACACAGCAGCGTCAAATGCAGACCGGATACTGCGGTCACGTGACCGATGCCGAGCCGGTACAGGGCGGTTTTGGTCGGACTATCCAGGCCGGATTTGTCCCCCAGCAGCATGGCACACAGCAGACCAGCCTCCTGTTTCGGCAAAGTCATCCGGATTTTGGAACAGATCCTGTCCGCATACGCCCGGATGCTCCCCACCAAAGACCAGTTCCGCTCGGGTATAATCTCCACGTCGGACGCTTCCTGTACCTGCAAAAAGGAACCCTCACCCTGGTAATAGGACACCGCCGGAAACAGATAGGTATCTTCATAGGGCGCCAGCACTGCTGTCATCCGGATGCTGTCCCCGTACTGGCAGATCAGATCCGCCCCGTAATAGGTGATCCGGGTGGTGTGACCGCCAATGCTGGTACGGATCAGATAGAACGCCTGTTCATTGTCCCGAACATCCACATTCTCCACCCTGCCGGTCAGAGATACCGTCTGTCCCCCATAGGCAAGCAGAGGATCCCGAACCCGATACATGTAACCGCAGTACAGACAGCATGCAAACACAAAGCTAATGCCGCACAACAACAGCCGCTTTAGACGGAACCTGCATCCCAGCCACAGAAACAGCAGCAGGGGCAGGATGCCCAGAAAGCCATACCAACAGACGGAAAGCCGATCACACAGGAATAATCCCAGCAAATAGGGCAGTCCGATGGAAACCGCTTTCCGGGTCACGCCTCCGGATGGGGAAACAGAGGCAGAGGTGCCAGAAAGAGAATATCATCCCGCTTTGCAGCGTCTCCTTCCGCCAGTACGGCGCACTGTGCCGTCAGATTGCCTCCGGCAGCCTCTACCAGCTTCACCAATGCGGTAAGGGATTCCCCGGTACTGAGATTACATCATCCACGATCGCAACCCGTTTGCCCCGGAGCAATCCAACAGCGTCCTCGTCAATGTACAGCTTCTGCTCATTGGCAGTGGTAATGGACTGCACCGTAACGCAAATGGGGTTCTTCATGTACAGCTTTACGGATTTTCTGGCTGCTACATAGGGAATACCCATCTGCCGAGCCATTTCGTAGGCAAGGGGAATGCCCTTGCACTCAGCGGTCAGCAGCACATCCACCTCCGGCAGTCTGGCTGCCAGCTCCTTAGCGCATGCCACTGTCAGTTCCACGTCCGACAGCATAATGAATGCGGCAATATCCATGGTTTTGCTGATGGGGCAAAGGGGCAGCTCACGCTGCAGCCCTGCCACATTTAATGTATAAGTCTGTTTCATACGCCACTCTCCGCACTCCAGCCCATCTGCTTACCGCCCAGCAGATGGAAATGCAAATGATGTACAGTCTGCCCCGCATCGTCACCGCAGTTGGTCACGATCCGGAAGCCCTTGTCCAGACCGGCTTCCTTTGCAAGCTTTGCGGCCACTGCAAAAATATGTGCCACTACCGCAGCATTCTCCTCCGTCAGGGCACTGACCCCGGAAATATGCTGCTTGGGGATCATCAGATAGTGTACCGGTGCAATAGGCGCAATATCCTTGAACACATACATCTGGTCATCCTCATAGATCTTCGTGCTGGGAACGTTCCCGGCAATGATGTTACAAAATAAGCAATCCATGATGCAAATCCCTCCTGTTTAATTTGCTGCGCTGCCCAGCATCTCGCCGACGATGGCGTCCAGAGCAGCCAATGCTTCATCCACCATATACTGTTTGCCGATGCCCGCCATTGCGCTGTCCGGACGTCCGCCGCCCTTGCCGCCGGTAATGGCAGATACACGCTGTACGATCTTGCCTGCGTGAGCGCCCTTCTTGACCGCTTCCTTGCCGCAGACACAGTAGAAGGTGCCCTTCTCCCCGTTCATGCCGGCGAATACAGCCACAATGTTACCGTCCAGCCGATCCTTCACCTGGTCGCCCATCTGCCGGAGCATGTCTGCCCCGGTGCCGTTGAAGAATGCGGAAATCACACGCACGCCGGAGATTTCCTTTGCATTCTCAAACAGACCGGAAATCTGACTGTCTGCGATCTTCATGTTCAACGCATCGATCTGATGCTCCTTCTCCTTCAGCTCTGCGATCATAGCTGTGCAGCGCTCAACCAGCTCCAGGGGATTCCCCAGCTTCAGCGCACTGGCTGCAAAATGCAGACGCTGCTGCATTTCCTGATAGGACTTCAGCACGCCGGTACCGGTGACTGCCTCGATCCGGCGCACTCCGGCTGCTACAGAGCTTTCGGAAAGGATCTTGAACAGACCCACCCGGGAGGTGTTGTCCAGATGGGTACCGCCGCAGAACTCCGTAGAGAAGCCCTCCATGCTGACAACCCGGACAATATTGCCGTACTTTTCACCGAACAGTGCCATTGCCCCCAGCTTTCTTGCTTCCTCAATGGGCATTTCCTGCATGGTGATGGGCAGTGCCTCGAAAATCTTCCGGTTTACCAGATCCTCCACTGCCTGCAGCTCCTCAGACGTCATAGCGTTGAAGTGGGAGAAGTCAAACCGGCAGTGCTCCGCATTGACCAGCTGACCTGCCTGGTGTACATGATCTCCCAACACCTGGCGAAGGGCTGCCTGCAGCAGATGTGCTGCTGTATGGTTCCGCATGATGGACATACGCCGATCCGCATCGATCTGGGCAGACACCTCATCCCCTACCTTCAGGATGCCGTCCTCCAGAGAACCCATGTGCATGAAGTGACCGCTTTCCAGCTTTTTCACGTCTGCAACCGCAAATGCACCGTTGCCCACAATCTCACCGGTATCCGCAACCTGTCCGCCGCTTTCTGCATAGAAGGGGGTACGATCCAGGATCAGAGCCGCCACATCCCCTTCACGGATGCTGTCCACCTGCTTGCCGTCCGCAAAGATTCCCAGGATCTTTGCGCCGCAGGACATCTGGGTGTAGCCCACAAATTCCGTCTTGGGTGCGGAGATATCCGCAATGCTCTCGTTGCTCCAGGAGGTCTTGACCTTGGATGCACGATCCGCCCGTGCCATGGACTTCTGCTGCTCCATCAGCTCCCGGAACTTGTCCTCGTCCACCTTGATGCCCCGCTCTGCTGCGATCTCCATGGTCAGATCCAGAGGGAAGCCATAGGTGTCGCTGAGCTTGAATGCGTCTGCACCGGAAAGCATGGACAGGCTGTCGGAGCTGACCCGATCCAGGAACATGTTCAGCAGCTCCGTGCCCTTGTCGATGGTCTTGGCAAAGCTTTCTTCCTCGTGACGGATGATCTTGCAGATCAGATCCTTCTTTTCTGCCAGCTCCGGATACGCATTCTCATTCTCGTGAATGACGGTCTCTGCGACCTGATACAGGAAGGGCTCCTGGATGCCCAGCATCTTTCCATGCCGTGCAGCCCGCCGCAGCAGTCGCTTGAGCACATAGCCTCTGCCTTCGTTTGCAGGAGTCACACCGTCCCCCACCATAAAGGTAGTACTGCGCACATGGTCGGTGATGACACGGAGAGAAACATCCTTTTTCGGATCCTCCTTGTAGGTGATCCCGGCAATGCGGCAAATGTGCTGCATAATATTCTGCACCGTATCCACCTCAAACAGGTTGTCCACGCCCTGCATCACGCATGCCAGACGCTCCAGACCCATGCCGGTGTCGATGTTCTTGTGCTCCATTTCTGCGTAGTGCCCCTTGCCGTCGCTGTTGAACTGGCTGAATACCAGATTCCATACCTCAACAAACCGGTCACATTCGCAGCCCACCTTACAATCGGGAGAACCGCAGCCCTTTTCCGGACCCCGGTCAAAGTAGATTTCAGAGCAGGGACCGCAGGGACCGGAGCCATGCTCCCAGAAGTTATCCTCCTTGCCCAGTCGGGTCATATGATCCGGCGCAACGCCGATGTGCTTGATCCAGATGTCGTAAGCCTCATCGTCCTGTTCGTATACGGAAACGTACAGCTTGTCCACCGGCAGCTCCAGCACCTTGGTGAAAAACTCCCATGCCCACTCAATGGCTTCAGTTTTGAAGTAATCCCCAAAGGAGAAGTTCCCCAGCATTTCAAAGTAGGTACCGTGACGGGCAGTCTTGCCCACACGTTCAATATCCGGGGTACGAATACACTTCTGACAGGTGGTCACACGCACATTGGGAGGTGTCGCCTGCCCCAGGAAGTATTTCTTCAACGGTGCCATGCCGGAATTGATCAGAAGGAGACTGTTGTCCCCCTGGGGGATCAGGGACGCACTGTCCATCCGGGTATGCCCCTTACTCTCAAAGAATGAGAGAAATTTTTCACGTAATTCGTTCAGTCCTTGCCACTGCATTGCTTCATTACTCCTTTATGTATATTTGATGACAAAATAGATCACATAAACCCAGCCGAAAAAGCCGTTCACGATGGCCCAGAACAGGGAATGCCAGTGCATGGCGGATAAAATCGCTGCCACAATGTTGCCGGCACTGATCCCGTACACGATGGGGTTACATCCCAAAGCCTTGGCACAGCTTTCCTTCTCCTTCGCCATAGCTTCACCTCCATACAGAAAAAACACCTCCGTCACCGCAATGGGACGAAGGCGTTCGTGGTACCACCCAAATTCAAAAGCATAGGTCATGCTTTCCTCGTTCGCTTTAACGCAGCGCATACGTTCCGCTTTCGCAGACCGGCTCAAGGGGAGCACCCGTCCGTACACTAAAAGCTCACACCAACCGCTTTCTCTCTGAAAGGATCCGGAACAGTCAATCCTGTCAACGCCAAAATTATTATAGTATAAACCGACGAAAATGTCAACCGTTTTTTGTGATATTTTCCGTAATCCCCTCTGCGATCCGGCGAAAAATCGGTGCCGCCGCCGTATTACCGCTGCCCCCGTTTTCCACAAAGACCGTTACTGCATACTCCGGCGTCTTTAAGGGAAAATACCCGGTGATCCAGGCGTGACAGCATTCCACCCCGTCTGCATCATACTGACCGGTCTGGGCAGTAGAGGTCTTTCCCGCCGCCCGGGTATTGTCCGGCCGGGCAAGGGAATCCGGATTGCCGTCCACTGCCGCCTCCATCAGAAGCCGCACCTGTCGGGCAGTATCCGCCGGCAATGCCAGCCCCCGACGCTCCCCGTTCAGCTGGGTGCAGGTTTCTCCATCCGCTGTCCAGCCCTGCACCAGTCTTGCCACCGGCAGAGAGCCATCCCCGGCAATGGCACAGGTCATCATGCAGATCTGCAGCGGGGTGGCGGTCAGCTTCCCCTGACCAAAGGAGAAATTTGCAAGCTCCGCCGGAACAGAAAGCTGACGAGCAGTCTGTACCTGTCCCGGAGCAGATACCAGGGAGGAGCAGAGGATGGTCTCCCTGCCGAAGCCCAGGGCGGATACTGTTTCCAGCATCTGCTTCACCGACAGCTGCTGCACCAGGGAAATAAAATAGGTGTTGCAGGAATTGGCGGTGGCATCGATCATATTCTGAATACCGTGGCCGCTATGCCGATGACAGCGAAATATCTGACCATAGATCTGGGTCATGCCGGTACACTGATAGCTGTAGCCCGGAGAAATACCATTCTGGATCGCAGAAGCAGCAATGGCGAGCTTGAAAATAGAGCCAACGCTGTATGCGTTCAGCGCACGGTTTACAAAAGGGGAACCTTCTGACCGAAGGGCTTCCCCTAACGCTGCCGGGTCAAAATCCGGTCTGCTTACCATGGCGAGGATATCCCCGCTGTGTACATCCATTACCACCACAGCGCCCCGCTCCATCTGCTGCGCCGCATCCTCGCATATCTGCTGAATATCCCTGTCCAGGGTGGTCACCACCCCGGTTTTCACCGGCTCTGCCGGCGTCACCTTCGCAGGACTTCCTGCAAGCAGCTCACCTTGTCCGTTCACCTGATACACCACCTGGTTGGTGCCGGTATCCTGCCGAAGCAGCTGCTGGTATGCAGACTCCAGTCCGCATACCCCCTCCCCTTCCAGGGCATATCCCATCAGATGCTGGGCAAGGCGGCTTTCCCCGTACCGCACCGGCACAGAAAATACAAGCACATCCTCACCGGATATCTCCTCCGAATCCACCGGACACACAAAGGGCTTCCCCGCCCGGAGCTGTTCCGCCAGGTCATACCCCTCCGGCACATGCCCCTTCAGAACGGCAGCAGTCTGATCCGTGGGGATCACTGCCGCCAGGTATTCCGTATCCCGGTTGGTCAGCGGCTCCAGATTCCGGTCGTAAATATTCCCATAGGTACTGCCCACCCGGAGGGTATACGTACCCTGCCGTCCGGCGGCTGTCTGCACCTTTGGATCCCGCTGCACCAGTGCCAGACGGATATACAGCCCTGCATACAACAGCAGCAGTATCACACCCACCCAAAGCATCCGGCGGCGGATCTTTTCCAAATCCATACCATCACCTCAGTGTGAGTATGGACCTATGGGGCTTAATTATTCGAATCCAGCACAATGGTGAATGGACCGTCATTGCAAAGGGATACCTTCATATCCGCCCCGAATACGCCGGATTCCACTTTTTCCACCCGGCTGCGGCAGTACGCCAGAAAGGCTTCATACAACTGCTCTGCCAGTTCCGGTTTGGCTGCCTGGAGGAAGTTCGGCCGGTTGCCCTTCCGGCAGTCCGCATACAAAGTAAACTGGGAGATCACCAGTAATTCTCCATGCACCTGATCCAGGGAGCGGTTGATCTTCCCGTTTTCGTCCTCAAAAATTCGCAGCTGGAGCATCTTATCCGCCACCTTCCGCATATGACTTTCGTCATCCTCTGCACCGACCCCCAGCAGCACCAGATAGCCTTTCCCGATGGCGCCACGCACGGTTCCATCCACACTCACGCTTGCATGCTGTACACGCTGAATCACTGCACGCATGTTGATTGCCCTCACTTTCTTGCATCATACTTTGGGTGATATTGCCTTTGCTTATTGTAGCACAAACCGGCAAAAGATGCAACTGCGGGCATAAGACATGCAGAAACGGGATATACTAAGACAGAAGCAGGCAGCAGCCACAAAGAAAGGAGAACGGAATGGAGTACACGTTTGAGAAAATGCCGGCAGCAGAACAGATCCAGCAGCTTTTTGCCGCTGTCAACTGGGAATCCGCCCAGTATCCCCAGGCGCTGGTGCATGGGATTGCCAACGCCCAGTCCCTGCTGACAGTATGGGATGACACACAGCTGGCAGGACTGATGACTGCCATATCCGACGGCAGCATGAACGTATTCTTCCCCTATCTGCTGATCGATCCCAAGTATCAGGGGGCGGGCATTGGCAAGGAAATGGCGTGCCGGATGCTGGACAAATACGCCCACATCTACCGGAAGATCCTGGTGTGCGATGGGAACAAAGCCGGATTCTACGAAAAGTGCGGAATGGAATGTCGCACCGATCAGCGCCCTATGCTCCGGATCGATCCACCGGTTTTTCCGACTGTTCAGTGACAAAATAACCGGTTCTGCATAAGATAAAACATATCCGATGGGAGGTTTACATTATGCAGCAGTCTTATTTTCTCGGCGGAGTCACCGCCGGCGGATTCCGCACCAGATTTTCCGAACAGATCCAGCAGCCCGGCTTCTACACCTACATACTCAAGGGTGGACCGGGAACCGGAAAATCCACGCTGATGAAGCGTGTGGCAGCAGCCTTTGACGGGGAGCCGATTTCCCTGTATCACTGCTCCTCGGACGAAAGCTCTCTGGATGCAGTGGTGCTGGAGGATCGGGGCGTGGTGATCGTGGACGGCACAGCGCCCCATGTGTTTGAGGCAAAGTATCCTCTGGTGTCCCAGGAGCTTGTGAATCTGGGAGCATGCCTGGACAAGAAAAAAATGCAGGATGCGGGAGAGGAAGTCCGACAGGCGGCGGATGAAAACGCACAGTGGCATCAGCGTGCCCGGCAGTATGTGCAGGCAGTCACCGCCCTGCATCAGGATCTGACAGCGCTGGGGAATCACGCCCTTTTGCATCAGAAGCTGACAGGGTTCGGAGAACGACTTGCCAAGCGGACACTGCCAAAAGCCAGGGGCGCCGCCGGCAGCATTTCCTACCGACAGCTTTCCGCCCTCACCGCCTCCGGTTATGTGACCCAGTCCCTGCCCCCGGACTATCAGATCACGGAGCTGCTGGATCCCCTGTATACAGCCAGTGATACCCTGCTGCGGCAGCTGGCGGCTCAGGCATGCAAACGTGGGCTGCATGTAATCGCTTCGGAAAACATGCTCTTTCCGGAGCCTATGCTGGAGGCTGTGCTTTTGCCGGAGCTGAAGCTGGTATTCTCTGCCCGAACGCCCATCCGGCAGGAGGAGACACCCAACGCAGTCCACATGCACATGACCCGGTTCTACCACAAAGAACTGCTTGCCCAGCGAAAGCAGCGGATCACCTTCGACCGGAAGGCGGCTCTTGCCCTGGCAGAGGAGGCATCCAGCGCCATTGCCAATGCCCTTACAGTGCACGACCGACTGGAGTCCCATTATATTGACGCTCTGGATTTTGACCAGGTCAGCCGGATTGCAGAGGATCTGATTGCGCAGATCCGGGCACGGAGCTGATGCAAAAAAACAGACCGGAGTGTCCATCCTCCGGTCTGCATAAAAAATACGGCAGCAAAATCTGCTGCCGTATCTGATGGTCTGGTGCGCTGTGAGGGACTCGAACCCCCGACCTACTGGTTCGTAGCCAGTCACTCTATCCAGCTGAGCTAACAACGCATGTGATCATCCGAGATTCGGATGATCTCAACCAACGCTTAATATTATATCATGTCTGATCTAAAATGTCAAGCTTTTTTGAAAACTTTTTCAGTTTCAAAAAATTAGTCGTCGATGGTGTCAGCCAACTTCTCCCGGCACTCTTCGCAAACGTACTTGCCCATGAACATTTCATCGGTACGCTCGCTGCAGAATACACAGCTGGTCTCATACTTCTGCAGAATAATACGGCTGCCCTCTACATAGATTTCAAGGGGATCCCGCTCTGCAATACCCAGTGTGTTTCTCAGTTCCTTGGGGATAACCACACGGCCGAGCTCGTCAACTTTTCTTACAATACCTGTGCTTTTCATAGTTTTTCACCATTCCGCAGATCAATGTTTTTCAAATCTGCGCCTTTCCCATATTTAACTACTTCATTATACATTACGTTTTTCCGTTTGTCAAGTATTTTTGAGCTAAAATATGTGAAAAATAGATGATTTCAGGAGGAATGCTTATGATGAACCGTTTTTTCGCCCTGCTTGCTGTTGCCGCCATCCTTTGCGGCATCTGTACCGGCAGGGCGGATGCCCTGACAAATGTGGTTCTGGAGGAAGGTGCCGGTGCCATTGAGCTATGCATCTACCTCACCGGCGGCATGTGTGTCTGGGGCGGATTGCTTCGGATCGCCCAGTGCAGCGGTCTGACGGATCGGCTTGCAGCCTGCTTTGCCAAGCCCGCATGCTGGCTGTTTCCGGGACTGAATCCAAAGGGAACAGCCCTGCCCGCCATTACCATGAATTTTGCCGCCAACCTTCTGGGGCTGGGAAACGCAGCTACTCCCTTCGGTCTGACAGCAGTGGATGCGCTGAAAAAAGAGTCCGGCTGCGGCAGCACCGCCTCGGACAACATCGTCCTTTTCACCGTACTGAACACCGCTTCCCTGACCCTGTTTCCCACCACAGTGGCTGCTCTGCGGGCAAAGCACGGCTCCGCCGCTCCCCTGTCCATCCTGCCCTGGGTATGGCTCACCAGTGCTGTGACGCTGATCGTACTCATTGTCATTACCCGCACCCTCTCTGCCATCCAGGCATGCAGCCGTAGAAAGGAACGCAAATGCAGCTGACATCCTATTTTGTACCGGTGATCTTTGGGGCGGTGCTGCTGTATGGTACATACAAAAAAGTCCCCGTATTTGATGCATTCCTGGAAGGGGCGAAAGAAAATCTGAAGCTGGGCGTTGATTTGCTGCCCACTCTCATTGCGCTGCTGACAGTGGTATCCTTGGTGAAGGCATCCGGACTGACAGACCTGCTCACTTCCCTGTGCGCTCCCGTCCTGTCCGCCGTTGGCTTTCCCGCCGAGTGCATCCCGCTGGCACTGATCCGTCCCATTTCCGGCAGCGGCTCCCTTGCGGTATACGAAAGTCTGCTGGACAGCTACGGTCCGGACAGCACAGTCGGAACCATTGCCAGCGTGCTGCAGGGATCCTCCGAAACCACCTTTTACACCATTGCCCTGTATTACGGCACCTGCGGCATCCGCAACGGCAGACACACCCTGCTGTGCGCCCTGTGCGGAGACTGCACCGCCTTCCTGTGCAGCTGCCTGTGCATCCGGCTGTTCGGATAAAAGCGGCACTGCACAAGCATGCAACGCCGCTTTTATCCACTATTTTTTCAGCATCAGCTCTGCCTCCTGGATCTGATGCTCTCCGATCCGCTGGATCTTCACATCGAACAAAGGGAATTCCACCGGGATATCACAAGCTCCATCCTCCGGGATCCGGCTCAGGGCACCAAACACAAAGCCGCTGAAGGTGTCGAATTCCTCCCCGGGGATCTGAACCCCCAGTGCCTTTTCCAGCTTATGCATCTCCACATTGCCCCGGATCTTCCAACAGTCGCCCTCGCCCCGGATGATCCTGGGCATTTCTGCGTCCGCCTCTTCCCCTTCTGCCGGAAATTCTCCGATCAGCTGTTCGATCAGATCTTTCATGGTTATCACACCGGACATGCCACCGTATTCGTCCACGACAACCGCCATGGCATGGCCGCCGGCTCTCATGTTCCGGAACAGCACATCCGCCTTGATGCGCTCCGGCACAAAATAGGCTGGCTTCACTGCATGCTTCAAAATATTCTCCCGGCTTTTTTCCTCCAGTCGGTAATAATCCGCCACCCGAAGCACACCGGTGATGTCGTCCTTTGAGCCATCGCACACCGGGTACAGCCCGTGCCGGGTCAGACGAATGGATTCTGCCCACTGCTCCGGCGTATCCTTCAGCCACAGAGTATCCACCTCCGTCCGGTGTGTGGCGATCTCTCCGGCGGTCAGATCGTCAAATTCAAACACGTTGTGGATCAGCTCCTGCTCCGCTGCATCAATGGCACCGCTCTGACTGCCTGCGTCCACCATCATGCGGATCTCCTCCTCGCTGATCTCCTCATCCGCCGCTTCCGGATCAATGCCGATCAGCCGCAGCACGCCGTTGGTAGAAGCGGTCAGCAGCCATACTATGGGAGAAAAGATTACGGAAATGCCGCCGATCAGACCGGAAATCCCCAGTGCCAGCTTCTCCGACTTCCGCATGGCGATCCGCTTGGGTACAAGCTCTCCAAAAATCAAGGTAAAATAGGACAGGATCAAGGTGATGAGCACCACTGCAATGGTGTCCAGGGTCTTTTCAGAAACAGGCACTCCCAAAGAAAGCAGCCAGCTCACCAGTCCGTCTGAAAAGTTATCTGCCGCAAATGCACTGCCCAGGAATCCGGACAATGTGATGGCAACCTGGATGGTGGCAAGGAACTTCGCCGGCTGCCGGGTCAGCTTCATAAGCCGGGAGGCCTTCTTGTTTCCCTGCTCGGAAAGCTTGGCAAGCTTTGTTTCGCTGACGGACAGCACAGCAATCTCCGCACTGGCAAAAACGGCGTTCAGTCCGATCAAAAGTGCCTGTAACAGTAACATCCATATGACTTCACTCACAAACAATACCTCTTTCTCATGTGTTCTGTGTTTTCTGCTCGCCGGAGAAGATCACGTTGGAGTATGCGGTTTTGGTGCTGACCCCGTGCAGCCTGCCGATCTTCCCGGACAGGGCACTGATGCAGTCCTGGGGCGCATCCACTGCAATGCTGATCACGTTAATGTGCTTTTGCCGGTAGGGAATGCCCATTCTGCCGATGATGTAAGCACTGTACTCGTGGAGAATGCCGTTGAGAGCATCCACCGCCCCCGGATCCTCCACAATGATCCCGATCAAAGCCACCCTTGTATCCATATGTACCTCCTTTGGCTGATGATACCGCCCCTATTATAGCATACTTGCAACAGGTTTGCAATCAAAACGTATGTTTTTGCTTCGTATATCTTGACAGAACGTTCAGTGCATGGTATAATTTTTTGTTGGATTTTGTCGAATATTCTGTTATCCTGTACAAAAACCCGGATTCTTTTGCAGGCTTACAAATATTTGCACATCATTGTGTTAAAGGAGCTGAAACATGGACTCGTTCAACCAAATCGTCAAACTGGTGGATGACTATGTATGGGGCGTTCCCCTGATCGTACTCATTCTGGCATGCGGACTGCTGCTCACATGCCGAACCCGTTTTTTACAGGTTTCCAAGCTTGGCGCGGCACTCAAGTACATGTGGAAAGAGGAGGAAACCGGACACGGCGAGGTATCCAGCTTTGCCGCATTGTGTACCGCCCTTTCCGCCACCGTGGGCACCGGAAACATCGTTGGTGTCGCCACCGCCATTGCCGCAGGCGGACCCGGAGCACTGCTGTGGATGGAGGTTGCCGCATTCTTTGGCATGGCCACCAAGTATGCAGAAGGACTGCTGGCCATCAAGTACCGTGTCACCGACAGCCGGGGCAACATTCTGGGCGGCCCCTTCTACTACATTGAAAACGGTATGGGCAACCGCTGGAAGTGGCTGGCAAATCTGTTTGCCATATTCGGTCTGCTTGCCGGGCTTATGGGCATCGGCACCATCACCCAGATCAACGGCATTACCTCTGCGGCAAACAATTTCTTTGACCCGGATCAGGTGCACACCTTCCAGATCTTCGGCCAGACCTATACCTGGACTACCATGATCACCGGACTGCTCATTACTCTGTGCGTGGCGCTGATCGTCATCGGCGGCATCAAGCGCATTGCCGCTGCATCCGAGCTGATCGTCCCCTTTATGATCGTCGCATATGTGGTCAGCTGTCTGATCATCATCTTCACCCATGTGACTGAAATCCCCGCCGCCATTGTCACCATTGTGAAAAGTGCCTTTGGTCTGCGTCCCATTGCAGGCGGCGCAGCTGGCATCTCTATTGTACTGCTTTCCATGCGCAACGGTATCGCACGGGGCATTTTCTCCAACGAGGCCGGCCTTGGCTCTGCACCCATTGCGGCAGCCGCAGCAAAAACAAAGGAACCGGTTCGCCAAGGACTTGTTACCATGACGGGCACCTTCATTGATACCATCATCGTCTGCACCATGACCGGTCTGTCCATCGTCATGGCGGGCAGCTATGCAAAGGATCTGAAGGGCGTTGCCATTACCACTGACGCCTTCCGGTATGGACTGCCCTTCCCGGAAAAGGTATCCGCATTCATTCTGATGGCATGCCTGGCAGTATTCGCCTTCACCACCATTCTGGGCTGGAACTACTACTCTGAGCGCTGCCTGGCGTATTTGACCGGCTCCAATAAGACAGCTGCCATGCTGTTCCGTTTGCTCTACGTGGCTGCTGTATTCATCGGCCCCTATCTGACCGTAGAAGTTGTCTGGAACCTGGCAGACATCTTCAACGGACTGATGGCAATCCCAAATGTGACTGCGCTGATTTATCTGTCCGGAGTAGTATCCTCAGAAACGAAGGATTACTTGAAACGCTTAAAGGCAGGTAAAGTGCCAGAAGACGCCTAAGCGCACACTCAGGAAATACAAAGCGGTGTATCCAAAAGATACCCCGCTTTTTGTGTCCATCCCCTGTAATTACCGATCCAGCATCTTTTCCAGCATCACCGGATTCAGCTGATTGACTGTTTGCAGCTTTCCATGATAGAACACGGCAAAATTGTTGAACACGCCGGGCAGATTTTTCGCCTTTACAAGGGTATCTACCAACACGAAGGTTGCAGGAATCCGGTGAGCCGTACAGTAAGCCTTGAGCTTTTCCACCCGTTCCAGGATAAAGGGGCACTGCATGTCGTAATAGATCACCAGCTTTTGCTCCGGGATCTCCGGGTGATGCACCTGGGGCGCAAATCGGGGCTTTGAGCCATCAAAGGACATGGCAAGCAGCTGATACCCGTTTTCTGTCTGATCCACCGTCTGAAATCCAAACTGCTTTGCAAAGCTCTGATCCAACAGCCACGCCTTCTGCTTATCTGCTCCCAGTATGCAAATTCCGGACTTTGCCTTGGATTGGGCATCGAAAATGCAATATTCCATCAACGCATGCCCATAGCCGTGATGCTTCAGCGCTCCATCCACCCACAGGCAGTAAATGTACAAGAAATTTTCACCCAGAATCGGCACCCAGGCACGCTCCAAAGGCGCATACTCAATGAATGCGCAGCCCTTGGCATCCAGCTTCCGGAACATATGTCCCTCCGGCAGTCTGGCAGCTAGCCAGCGCCGTTTCGCCTCCACACCGGGATGCTGTGCTTTTTGCCGGATGATGCAGCACAGATGCTCCTGCATCAGGTTCCCGGGCGACAGATTGATATACTCCCCACCCAATCATTTAACCTCCTTGATTATTTAAGTGTACTTGCATTATACGCCAGATCCGGACAATTGTCAAGAAAAAAGCGCACAGAATATCCTGTGCGCTTTTTGAGGTGCACTGCACAAAAAACTGCCCAGTGCTCCCGTGATTATTTCAGCATGGAAATAGCGTCCCGAATGGTTTTTTCCATGGCTTCCTTGCCGTATTTGTCAACCTCTGTCCGGTTCTTTTCTCCGTGGGTCAGACAGCCTGCACCACCGATGCAGCCTCCCACGCATGCCATACCCTCAATAAAGTTGGCATCCAGCCGGTTGACCTTTTTCTTCAGCAGAGCCTGACGACATTCTTCAATGCCATCGCAGGCGCAGGCCTTCAACTCAAAATTGGTAATACCATTTTCCTTCAAGCCCTCTGCCACCGCATCTGACAAGCCGCCGCACCGGGCAAAGATCCGGCCAAAGTAAGAGGCATTGTCCAGCACATCCTCCTGTAGCTGGGTAATGTCGATATCCCGGCTGTCGAACAGCGCTTGCAGTTCCTCAAAGGTCATTGCCTCATCCACATAGGGACGGACGGATTCCTTGCGCACTTCCGCCTTTTTTGCAGTACAGGGGCCGATGAATACCACCTTACAGGGAGCATCCTCATGCTCCTTGAGGTACTTGGAGATTGCCGCCATAGGCGACAGATTGTGGGACACATAAGGGAGAAGGTCGGGGAAGGATTTCTCAATATAGTCCACAAACGCCGGACAGCAGGAACTGGTCAAAAATCCCTTTTCTGCAAGCTCCTTGCATTCTGCGTCTGCCACCATATCTGCGCCCAGCGCAGCCTCCACCACCGTGTGGAAACCCAGCTCCTTGAGCCCGGATACCACCTGACCCAGCTTTGCATAGGTGAACTGGCTGGAAATGGAGGGAGCAACCACTGCGAACACCTTGTAATTCTTGTTGTGATCGCTCTTTTTGATCATATCAATCACATTGAGAATGTAGGATTTGTCCGTAATGGCGCCAAAGGGACACTGATACACACAGGCACCGCAGGAAATACACTTATCATTGTCAATGGCTGCCGCCTTGTTCTCGTTCATATGCAGCGCCTTGATCTTACATGCATTTTCACAAGGACGTCTCCGGCAGTTGATGGCAGTATAGGGACATACCTTGGCACAGGCACCGCAATTTTTGCACTTGGACTTGTCAATATGCGCAACGTGCTGATAATCAAAGGTGATAGCGCCGAACCGGCATACATCCTCGCATCTGTGAGCCAGGCATCCCCGGCAGGCATTGGTGACCTCATATCCACCCATAGGGCATTCATCGCAGGCAATCTCAATGACCTGGATCACGTTGGGATTTTCCTCATCGCCCCCCATTGCCAGCTTGACACGCTCCCCCAGAATTGCCCGCTCCTTGTATACACAGCAACGCATGGTAGGCGTATTGCCCGGCACGATGATCTTCGGAATATCCAGCAGATTGTCCAGCAGAGTATCGTTCCATGCCTGCCGGGCAACCTCCCGAAGCACCTTGTACTTTAGATGCTGCACCTTGGTATCAAATTTTCGCATACTTATCCTCCCTTAGAAATGACCGTCCCAGACTGCTTCTTCAGGCCTTGTGCAGAATGTGCTCCTGAAAAAAAGCAGCAGCGGTGTCCGGCGTGACAGAGTAAAACTGATCGTCCAGTGTTACGCACACGCCCTGCTGGCACTTGCCCATGCAAAAGGTTCCTGTCAGCTCCACACGATCCCCCAGCTGATGCTCCGCAACCAGCTTCTGCAGCTGCTCCACCACCTGGTGAGATCCCTTAATGTGACAGGAGGAACCAATACAAACGGTTACTTTCATGCTTCTCCCCTTACGCCTTCTGGGCAGCAGCCCGGTCAGCAGCCTCGTCCAGCTTCTTGTTGCGGAAATACAGCCCAACGTCAACAGAGATTTCAATGAAGTTCAGCACATAGAAGAAGAAGCTCAGGAAGAACAGGAAGCCTTCGCTGCCGGCATCCAGCTGAATAAACTTTCTTGCAATACCGCAGGCATAACCGATCAGCAGGAACACCTCAAAAAACAGGCTCTTGCCCTTGGCGGTACGGGAAACGATGGACTTACGGATGGAGATCGGCCAGGACAGACCAAAGCAGAAGATTGTCAGCGCCTCAAGCAGATCGGAAATCATAGCTGTATTCATAAAATATTACGACCTTTTCTTATTTTTGATACCGGTAATCCGGCAGGAGCTTCGGAGAAACAGCGTCTGTGCTGATGCCGGCTGCTTCACGCTCAGCATCAAACCTTGCAATGTGATCCAGCGTCAGCTTACCCACCTTTGTATCCTTTGCAGCAGCGGCAGCATTCTGACCGGCGCTGCGTCCGAATACGATGATGTCCAGCAGGGAATTGCCCATCAGACGGTTCTTGCCGTGGATACCGCCCACAGCCTCACCGGCTACAAACAGGTTCTCCACATTGGTGGTCATGCCGTTCACGTTGATGTCCAGACCGCCGTTCTGGTAGTGCAGGGTGGGATAAACCAGGATCGGCTCCTTCCGGATGTCAATGCCATAGCTTGCAAACATACGCATCATGGCAGGGATCCGCTTTTCGATGGTACCCTCTCCCCCTATCTTCTCAATCATGGGTGTATCCAGCCAGACTGCCAGACCACTGCCAGTGTCAACACCCTCTGCATGGTCAGAACACTCCCGGATAATAGAAGCAGCCGCCACATCACGGGTCTCCAGTGGGTGCATGAACACCTTGCCGTCCCGGTTTACAAGCTTCGCCCCCAGAGAACGCACCTTCTCGGTGACCAGTGCGCCGAAGATCTGCTGGGGGAATGCGGCGCCAGTGGGGTGATACTGGAGGGTCTCCGCATACAGCAGCTTTGCGCCTACACGATAGCCCAGCACCAGACCATCCGCAGTTGCGCCGTAGTGATTGGAGGTGGGGAAGCCCTGGTAGTGCATACGACCCGCACCGCCGGTTGCAATGATAACGGTCTTTGCCCGTGCAACCATCAGCTCCTTGGTCTCCATGTTCATCAGAACTGCGCCGGCAGCCTTGCCGTTCTCATCCAGGATCAACTCAATGGCAGCAGTGAAATCCACCACCGGGATGCCCCGGTTCAGAACCTCATCCCGCAGGGTGCGCATGATCTCAGCGCCGGAGTAATCCTTTGCCGCATGCATTCTCTTTCTGGAGGTACCGCCCCCGTGGGTGGTAATCATCGTACCGTCCGGTGCCTTATCAAATTCTACGCCCAGATCGTTGAGCCAATGAATGGCCTCCGGTGCATCGCAAACCAGCTTCGCCAGCAGCTCCCGCTTTGCGGCATAGTGACCGCCGCCGAATGCGTCCACAAAGTGAATGGCAGGAGAATCGTTGGGCTTGTCAGCAGCCTGGATACCGCCCTCTGCCATCATGGTGTTGGCGTCGCCGATCCGCAGCTTGGTGACGATCATGGTCTTTGCGCCTGCATTGTCCGCTTCAATGGCAGCAGATGCACCTGCGCCGCCGCCGCCGATGATCAGCACATCCACATCATACTTCACATTGTCCAGATCCACGTCCTTAGCCTGAATCCGGCTGTGAGCCTGGAGCATTTCGCAAAGCTCGTGGGGCACGGATTCCCCCTTGTTGGGGCCGATCTGCAGTGTGGCAAATTCACTCTTTTTGTAATCCGGATGGTATGCCGCCAGCAGATCTTCCTTCTCCTGTGCGGTCATGCGCGCCGGCTCATATGCAATATTCGCTTCTCTTGCAGCTTCCACTGCCTTCAGAGATTCCTGAAATTCCTTTGAATACATAACAGCGCCCCCTTACTTTTCAATCTCACGGTTGTTGTAAAGCTCTTTGATCTCCTCAATGGGCTTCTGCATCAGGGATTCGATCAGCTCTGTGAAGGTACCGTCCTTGATCTCCTTGATCCGATCCTCCAGATGCTGGGTCTTGGGGGCTAAGTACTTGCCGTTGAGCCGGCGAGCCAGCATAGCTACCTGGGGATGGGAGATCCCGGCAGGACAGCGGGAGGAGCATACGCCGCACATTACGCAGTCGAAGGATTCCTCAGCACACTTGTCAAATTCGCCCCGCTGTGCATATGCAATATACTGCATGACGTTCAAGCTCTGGGTGCAGCTCTTGGTGCAGGCATTGCAGCCAACACAGGCGTAGATCTCCGGATACAACTGCATCATGATCTGCTCGGTGGGCTTGATCTTTTCCATATCGTAAACCTGCTTGACCAGCGGGAAAAAGGGCAGCGTTGCCACATACATATCGTTCTCCACCTTGGTCTGGCAAGCAAGACAGGTTTTCAGTTCCCGGTCACCCTTGATCCGGTAGATTGTAGCGCATGCGCCGCAAAAACCATTCCGGCAGCCGCAGCCCCGTACCAGCTGATATCCTGCATACTCCATGGCACGCATGATGGTCAGATTGTCCGGAACGCTGTACTGCTTACCGAAGAGGTAAATATTCACCATATTCTCCATTGCAATGTTCCTCCTGATTAATATTCATCCGGCAGCTCATCGATCTCGTCGCACCGGAACACCGGTCCGTCCTTGCAGACATACTTTGCGCCGATGTTGCAGCGGCCGCACTTGCCGATGCCGCACTTCATGCGAAGCTCCATGGTGGTGTAGACCTGGGTCTTGTCAAAGCCCAGCTCCTGCAAGCCAGCCAGGGTAAACTTGATCATGATGGGGGGACCACAAAGCACTGCGATCTTGTCGGTGGAAAAGCCCAGTTCCTTGACGTAGTTGGGCACGAAGCCAACGTGGCCGTCCCACTCCGGCTGCTCCCGGTCAATGGTCAGATATACGTTGACGCCCGTATCCTTTGCCCACTCGTCAATGATTTCCTTGTAGTCCACCAGATCCTGCATGCTGCGGGAGCCGTAAACGATGTCGATCTTGCCGTACCGATCCCGGTAATGGCGGCAGTAGTTGATGACGGAGCGCAGAGGCGCCAGACCGATACCACCGGCAATAAACAGCATGTCGTGTCCGGCGAAATCCGTATCCACCGGGAAGGGTCTGCCGTAGGGTCCCCGGATGGTGATCTGCTGCCCTACCTCCATGGAGTGGAGCCATTCGGTCACGCATCCGCACTTTTTGATGGAAAATTCCATAAACTCTGTATTGGTAGGAGAGGAGGTAATGGAGAACATCGCCTCACCTACGCCCGGAATGGACAGCATCGCACACTGTCCGGGCTTATGCTCAAACGCCTTTTTCCCCTCCGGTGTTACCACCCGGAAGGTCTTTACATCCGGCGTGTCGATCCGGATATCGGTTACAACGCCCACTACAGGAATAAGCGGCTCCTTGATATCAGTCATTGACGCTGCCTCCTAACTTCTTCATCACCTTGACAATGTTCATCTGGATCGGGCATTTTGCCAGACAGCGACCGCAGCCGACGCAGGAGAACATTCCGTCATTGTTGGTGGGATAGTATACCAGCTTGTGCATAAAGCGCTGACGGAAGCGCTCCAGTTGAGTCAGTCTGGGCTGACCGGCGGACATTTTGGTAAAGTCCGAATACATGCAGGAATCCCAGCAACGGAACCGCTTGACCCCGTGACCGGTGTTGAAATCCTTGATGTCGTAGCACTGACAGGTGGGACAAACAAAAGTACAGGTGCCGCATCCCAAACAGGTAGCGGACAGATCCTTCCACTCGGGCGCATCAAAGAACTTGCTGGTGGTGCCTGCCCCAAACCCATCGGTTTTCAGTCCCGCCAGAGGCAGCTTTGCAAGATGTGTCCGGGTCTGTGCCTTCTGCGCTTCCACCGGAGCGGTATCCGCATCCTCTGTCAGGCAGGTCAGACTCTCCAGCAGAGCATTGCCCTTTTCAGACTTTGCGTCCAGGTACAGAGCATCCGCCGTCTTATAGCAGACCACATCCCCCTCCGGCTCCGCAGCGTCAATGCCGAAGGTGCCGCAGAAGCAGGTCTCCTGGGGTCTGGTGCATGCCAGGGACAGGATGATACCATGCTCCCGGCGGTTCTTGTAATAGGAATCCACAGGCTCTGCAAGGAAAACTCTGTCCAGAACCTCAAAGCTCTTCACGTCACAGGCCCGCACGCCGAACAGCACGAAATCCTCGCACTCACTGCGGGTGTCGATGACTTCAATGTTCTTGCCCTCCACCTTGAAATCCATCAGATTTTCGGTCTGGGGGAAGAAGAAATCCTTGGCGCTTCTCACCGTATTCAGGGCGTCGGACAGCACTGCGCCCTGCTGCCACTTGGTATATTTTGCACCAGCCTTGGTATCCGTGGGCAGATACAGGGTCTTTGCAGACGCAATCTCTGCAAACAGCTGATCCAGCTGATTCAACGCAATTTTACGCATGCTCGCCACCCCTTTCCACTGCTTCGCCCGGCTCCAGATCGTCGGTTCTGTAGTTTACGATGGGGGCACGGCTGCCAACCTCTGCGCCAGCCTGGTAGTCCCCGTAGAAGTTGTCAATATCCTTGATGAACTTCCGGTTCAGCAGGTGCAGCGGAATATGCTGGGGGCAGACACGGGAACACTCGCCGCAGTCGGTGCAGCGACCAGCCACATGGAATGCCCGGATAATGTGGAACATCTGTTCCTCAAAGGAGGTTGCCGGTGCCTTATTCTCCACACCGGACTGGGGATTATCAAACACGCACTTTTCACAGGTACATGCGGGACATACATCACGACAGGCATTGCAGCGGATGCACCGGGACAGCTCACCCTGCCAGAAGGCATAGCGCTCATCCGGGGTCATGCGCTCGATCTGCTCCACCTCATCGAATCTGTGGCAGTCCAGCACTTCCCCGTCGGAGCCAAGCAACTCGTCATAGGCAACATGCTTCCTGGACTTGCAATTGACGCACCGATCCGGCAGCAGCTCTGCCCGATCCAATGTTACGGTGCCGTCATACAGGGTTTCCACTGCAACCTTGTCCGGATCCTCCGTATGAACACGGAGGATGCCCTCTGCGCCGGAGCGGAGTTTTGCCACATCCAGCATGCCGTTGCAGCCAACGCCTACCGCATAGACCTTTTCCCGGTCGAAGCGATGCTCTGTCAGCAGCTGATTGAAGCTATAGGTATCACAGGGCTTGAGGAATACCAGGATCTTGTTTTCGCTTTTCCCTGTTTCTGATACCAGATATTTTGAAAAATTCGCACCGCAGAAATCATTCCAGACGAAATCCTGTTCCAGTTCTTCGCTAGTGTGGAATACAGCGGGCGTAATATCGTAATCGAATTCTCCGGCCTTCCAACCGAGTACACGATCCACTGTGCCGTTTTTCAGCAGTTCGGAAGCCTTGGATACGAGAACTTCACGTTTTACTTCTTGCATCGCAGATCCTCCAGTCTCTTGTTTTCACCAAGCGCCGCAACGGTCTTGGCAAAGTCGTTCATGGTGGCAGCAAACTTTGCGCCCTCAGCTGCGCTAACCCATTCTACACGGGTGCGCTCCTTCTCGATGCCCAGGTAGTCCAGCATGGAGAACAGCAGAGCCATACGGCGGCGTGTATAGTAGTTGCCGGATGTATAGTGACAGTCCCCGGGATGGCATCCGCAAAGGATCACCCCGTCCGCACCTCTCTGGAAGGCACGGAGAATGAACATAGGATTGACACGGCAGGAACAAGGTACACGGATGATCTTGATGTTGGCGGGATAGTTCAAACGATTGTTCCCGGCAAGATCTGCACCGGCATAGGAGCACCAGTTGCAGCAGAAAGCCACGATCAGGGGCTGATACTCGTTTACTTGCATATTGCGTCCACCTCCGCCATAATTTGTTTATTTCTGAAGCCTCTCAGATCCATTGCGCCGGACATGCAGGCAACGGTACATGCACCGCAGCCCTGGCAGACCGCCTCATTGACGGACGCCACACGTCGAACCTTTGTGGTTCTGTCGGGCATTCTGAATTCCTTCTCCACATAGGTGATGGCACCGTAGGGGCAAACCTTCTCACAGGTGGAGCAGCCGTTACACATCATTTCATCCGAATGGGCAATGCAGGGATTGCCGGTGAGCTTATCCTTGCACAGCAAACCGATGACCTTGGATGCAGCAGCGCCTGCCTGGGAAACCGTCTCCGGAATATCCTTCGGGCCCTGACAGGTGCCGGACAGGAATACACCGGCTGTCGGGCTTTCTACCGGACGGAGCTTGGGGTGGGCTTCGGTGAAGAAATCGTTGGTATCCATGCTGGCAGTCAGCATGGTTGCCAGAGGACGGGCGGACTTATCCGGCTCAATGGCAGCAGCCAGAACCACCAGATCCGCATCAATGTGGAGCTGCTTGTTATCCAGCAGATCAGAAGCCTGAACATGCAGCTTCTTCCCCTCCGGCGTTACCTTTCCAACCATGCCCTTGATGTAGTGGACACCGTATTCCTCTACGGCACGGCGATAGAATTCGTCAAAGTTCTTACCGGGCGTACGCACGTCAATGTAGAACACATACACGTCCGTATCCGGATACTTGTCACGGATCAGCATAGCGTGCTTTGCAGTGTACATACAGCAGATCTTGGAACAGTATTCCTTGCCCTTTTCTGCGCATGCGGAGCACCGGGAACCAACGCACTGCACCAGCACGATGGTGTGGGGATGCTCATGGTCGGAGGGGCGCAGCAAAGTTCCCCCTGTGGGACCCGCAGCGTTCATCAGACGCTCCAGTTCCAGAGAGGTGATGACGTCCTTGGACTGGGAGTATGCAAACTCGTCAAACTTCTCCATAGAGATGGGATTAAAGCCGGTGGCAACCACAATGGCACCGTACTTTTCCTCCACAAACTCGTCCTTTGCCTTATAGTCAATGGCGCCGGCGGTGCACACCTTGGAGCAGACGCCGCACTTGCCGGTTTTCAGCATGGTGCAGTAGTTGGGATCAATGGTCGCAACCTTCGGCACAGCCTGTGCAAAGGGGATGTAAATGGCACGGCGGTTGTCCATGCCCAGATTGAACTCATTGGGCACTTTTTTCTGGGGACACTTTTCGGTGCATGCGCCGCAGCCGGTACATACATCCTCCTTGACGTAACGAGCCTTCCGCTTGATGGTCACATCAAAGTTGCCTACAAAGCCCTTCACATCGGTCACTTCAGAGTAGGAGAAGATACGAATCTTCTCGTTCTGTGCCACATCCACCATTTTCGGGGTCAGAATGCAGGCTGCACAGTCCAGGGTGGGGAATGTTTTATCCAGCTGTGCCATCTTGCCTCCGATGGTCGGCTTGGTTTCCACAATATCCACCGGGAACCCTGCGTCTGCAATATCCAGCGCCGTCTGGATGCCGGCAATGCCGCCGCCGATGACCAGCGCACGCTTGGTAACCGGACTTTCACCGGGAGTCAGAGGCGCATTCAGGTTCACCTTTGCAACCGCAGCCTTTGCCAGGATGATCGCCTTTTCTGTACCGATGGGCATCTCCTTGTGTACCCAGGAGCACTGCTCACGGATGTTGGCGATCTCCACCATATAGGGATTCAGTCCGGCTGCTGCCGCAGTCTTGCGGAACGTAGCTTCGTGCATACGGGGAGAGCAGGAGCAAACCACAATGCCGGTCAGCTTGTTGTCCGCAACTGCCTGCTTGATCATTTCCTGTCCCGCCTGGGAACACATATACTGATAATCGGTGGAGAAAACAACACCGGGTTCATTCTTGATCGCCTGTGCAACCGCCTTCACATCCACCGTACCGGCAATGTTCGTACCGCAGTGACAGACAAAAACTCCAATTCTCTGCATGGTCGTTTCTCCTTTCCTACTTAGAATACTTACGCATAGCACTCATCAGCGCCTGCTGGGGCATATCCTCGTCCACCAGCGCCGGAATATCGTTGGCAGTCATATGGTTTGCGCCCTTTTCACGAATCACGGTAAGCCGCAATGCCTCCACCAGCTTTGCCGGCTCCACACCCCGGGGGCATCGATCCACGCATGCAAAGCAGGACAGACACTTATAAATGGAGTCGGACTGCATCAGCGCCTCGATCTCCCCATTCTCTACCATATATACGAACTGGTGGGGATGGTATTCCATCTCGTCATAGGACGGGCAGGTGCCGGAACATTTGCCGCAGCGCATGCACTTGCGGGGATTGACACCGCTCATGCGGAGGATCTGCTCCTTCCGGCGTTCATCTTTATTCAGCATAGGTATCCTCCTTTACGCCCAGCGCTTCTGCCAGCAGTTCAGTGAAGTAAACCACCGGAACCGGACTGCCGTTCTTCACCAGATTATACTTGCACAGCGGACAGGCGGTCACCATCAGCTCCGCCCCCTGGCTTGCAGCATTCTCGCTGACTGCATTGCTCTTTTTCTTTGCGGACGCAGGATCCTCCAAAGCTACATAGCCGCCGCAGCACTCGTTGCGCAGTGCATAGATCACAGGCTCTGCGCCCAGTGCCCGGATCAGATCCTCCATGATCTGAGGATTCTCCACATCGTCGAACTGCATCACCTTGCCGGGGCGCAGCAGCAGACAGCCGTAGTATGCGGCGATCTTTTTGCCGGTCAGAGGCTTTACCACTGCCGCCTTGATCTTGTCAAAGCCGACCACATCCCGCAGCAGCTCCAGGTAATGATACACCTGGGTCTCCCCTGCATAGGGGGCAGCAGGGTTGGGATCCTGTGCCATGTAACGGTTGACCTTTGCAGCAAAGTCCGCATCATTCTGCATGGCATAATTGGTCTGCTTGATCACATTGTGACAAGCCGAACAAACCGTAACCAAAGGCTGCTCCGCATCTCTTGCTGCTGCAAGGGCACGGACGCTGGACAGTTTGGACGCAATCTCGTCCTTTGCGCTGACGAATACGCCACCGCAGCACTGCCAGTTCTCGATCTCACACAGCTCTACGCCAAGGATCTCGGCGCACTTCCGTGCATAAAAATCAAGCTGCTTTGCCTTTGTACGGAGGGTACAGCCCGGAAAATAACTAACTTTCATCCTTTACCTCCAATACTGCCCGAACTCAGACCATCTGCTCGGGATGGAATACCTCGTCAAACCGCTCTGCTGTCAGGAATCCCAGTTCTACGCATGCTTCCTTCAGAGAGATATTGTCCTTGAATGCCTTCTTTGCTGTCTTTGCTGCATTCTCATAGCCGATGTAGGGGTTCAGCGCTGTTACCAGCATCAGAGAATTATGCAGATTGTGATACATCTTATCCTTGTTTGCGGTAATGCCCACTGCGCAGTTCACGTTGAAGGATACGATGGCTTCCGCCAGCAGCCGAGCGGACTGGAGGAAGTTGTATGCCGCAACCGGCATGAATACATTCAGTTCAAAGTTGCCCTGGGATGCTGCCATGCCAACTGCCACGTCGTTGCCCATTACCTGTACAGCAACCATGGTGACAGCCTCACACTGGGTAGGGTTTACCTTGCCGGGCATAATAGAGGAGCCGGGCTCATTTTCCGGAATGTGGATCTCGCCCAGACCATCCCGGGGACCGGATGCCAGCCAGCGTACATCATTTGCGATCTTCATCATATCGCAGGCAGTTGCCTTGATGGCGCCGTGTGCAAATACCAGCTCATCCTTAGAAGTCAGCGCATGGAATTTGTTTTCAGCAGTGATAAAGGGCTTGCCGGTCAGCTCCGCAACCTTCTTTGCCACCAGCTCGGAGAATCCGGCAGGCGCATTCAGACCGGTACCCACTGCGGTGCCCCCCAGTGCCAGCTCATGCAGGGGCTTCACTGCCAGCTTCAGCAGCTCCACATCCTTTTCCAGGCTTGCACGCCAGCCGGAGATTTCCTGGCTGAACTTGATGGGAGTCGCATCCTGCAAATGGGTTCTGCCGGACTTGACTATGCCCTCGTTTTCCGCTTCCAGACGGCGGAAGGTTTCGATCAGGGTGCCCACTGCCGGCAGCAGCTTATCTTCAATGGCGAGCACTGCGGAAATGTGCATAGCGGTGGGAAATGTGTCGTTGGAGGACTGGCTCATATTGATGTCATCATTGGGGTGGCAAAGCTTTTCGCCGGCGATCTGGTTTGCCCGGTTTGCAATGACCTCGTTGGCGTTCATGTTGGACTGGGTGCCGGAACCGGTCTGCCATACCACCAGGGGGAAATGATCGTTGAGGGATCCGGAGATCACCTCATCGCATGCCTGAGAAATAGCAGCCAGCTTCTGGGCAGTCATCTTTTCCGGCTTCAGTTCAGCGTTCGCCAGTGCGGCAGCCTTCTTGAGAATGCCGAAAGCGTGGGTGATCTCCCGGGGCATGGTTTCAATGTCCACACCGATCTTGAAATTCTGGTGACTCCGCTGGGTCTGTGCAGCCCAAAGCCGATCAGCCGGAACCTTCATTTCGCCCATAGAATCATGTTCAATCCGATATTCCATCGTGAAAATACCACCTTTATCTTAAATTTCCAGATTCTTGATTACATCCTTCAGCGTATCCGCACTCAGCCGCAGCTTTGCAACTTCCTCATCAGTCAAAGGCACATTCACCTTTCCACGGATCCCATCGTCGCCTACCAGATTCAGCGTACTCAGACAGACGTCATCAATGCCATATTCCCCGTGCATCATGCTGGAAACAGTCATTGTGGTATCCACGCCGCCCAGCAGGCACTTGCAGATGTGGCATACGGAAATAGAAACCGCATAGAAGGTGGCACCCTTCCGGGCAATGACTCTGCCACCGGACTTTCTGACATACTGCTCAATGTCCACAAAATCCAGCTTGGGCTTTTCGATGCCGGGTGTGGTGATCAGCTTGTCGCACTCCAGGATCGGCACGTTGGAAATGTTGGCAACGGACCAGGGAATGAAGGAGGAGTCCCCATGCTCACCGAATACATATGCGTGTACATTGCTCTGGCTGATGTTGTAGTACTCAGACAGTCTTGCACGCAGACGGGCAGTATCCAGAATCGTACCGGAACCGATGATCCGGTTTTCCGGCAGGTCGGAGAACTTGTGGAATGTGTAGGTCAGAATATCTACCGGATTACTTACTATAATATAAGTAGCGTTGGGTGCATGTCTGGTAATTTCCGGGATAATGCTCTTGGTAATGTTGACATTGGTCTGCGCCAGCTCCAGACGGGACTGACCAGGCTTTCTTGCAATACCGGATGTCAGGATCACAATGTCCGAATCCTCTGCATCCACATAGCTGCCTGCGTAAATGGAGCAGGGGCTGCAGAAGGGGGTGCCCTGTCTGATATCCAGCGCTTCGCCCAGAGCCTTTTCGCTGTTGATATCAATCATGACGATTTCGGACGCCATTCCCATAATGGCCAGAGAGTACGCAATGGTGGAACCAACGCTGCCGGTTCCGATGATGGAGATTTTGTTCATAAGTACACACCTTCCCAATAATACATATCGTGAATATTATAACACACTTCGACAGAATATGCAATCACTAATTTTTCATATGAAGCCATGCCGAAGTGTATATGTGCCGCAAATGCCGGTTTTGCGACATTTCCACTGGATCAGCACAGGAAAGAGATGCAGGATCCCCCCCTAATACAGCATTTTGCTTCGTCGCAAGCACGATGATTTCCAATCTCTTCAAGCCTAAGTAGAAACAACACACAGCAAAAAGAGGCGCAGATTACGCCCCCTTTGCTGTCCGTTGAGCTTTGTGCGGTATTGTCCTAGCGTATTTGATACGCTTTTGCACCGTGTGCGTTGAGACTGACCGTCAAGCTGCTGTCTATTGTACTTTCCTCCCCCGACCAAAGCTCCATTGCCGTGGAGGCATGCTCGATCTCAAGGTCACGCAGCTGGATTTCAATCGTCCCGTTGTGATCCCCCACATTGAAAACCGCCGCATACTGTCCGCCCTCTGCGCATACAGCTGTCCAGAGGATATACTCGCTGCCGCCAATCACTCTCCGCCATACCTGGTGTGCATGTCTTGCCATTTGATGCATGGCAAGCACCGCTTCATTTGTAACAAGCGCCAGCGTAAACGCATCAAAGCCCGTCAACTCCCCTCCGAGCATAAGCGGCGAACGAAAGATGCTCCAGAGGGTAAGCATTGTGATCTGCTCTTCCTTTGTGAATTTGGTTCTGTTTTCCTTACTCCACACCTGATTGATCGGGCCGATGGGCAGCATGTCTGCGTCAGGCCAATGCCCAGGTCCCGAATGGGTACACCACTTTTCCGCACGTTCAAACATGGCATAAAGCAGCTCCCATTGATCCCAGAAATCATCGGTGATCCGCCACATATTCGAGACCTGCTTATAAAGCTCAGCCTTTTCCAAAAGCGCAGGGCCGGGCGAAAGACTCAGCACCATATCCCGTCCGCAGCCTTTGAGGGCATTGCTCAGCATCACAAGCTCCGCTTCTTCGTGAGGGAGCTCCCGGCAAATATCGTCACACTTGATAAAATCAACGCCCCATGCAGCATACAGCTCAAATATACTATTATAATATGCCTCTGCTCCCTCTTTTTCCGGATCCACGCCGTACATATCCGTATTCCAGCGACAAATGCTTGCGGTTTTTGCGATTTCACGGGCAGTTTTGTCCGTACCCAGAATGCCTGTATTTTGATGAACTGCCTGTCTTGGAATGCCCCGCATGATATGGATCCCGAACTTGAGTCCCAGCCCATGCACATACTCAGCCAGGGGCGCAAAGCCCTTTCCTCCTGCGGAAGAAGGGAACCGGTTTTCGTCCGGGATCAGCCTTGAATAAGCATCCATACAAAGCTCGGTGAACGGGTTGTAAACATGCGTAACGGCTTTGGGTTCATACCATTGAATATCCACAACGATGTATTCCCAGCCGTATTGTTTCAGGTGCTTTGCCATGAATTCTGCGTTTTGTCTTACAATGTCCTCCGTCACAGCTGCGCCGTAACAATCCCAGCTATTCCAGCCCATAGGTGGTGTTTTTGCAATCATTTTCGTTCCTCCATTATGAAAACAGCCCTGCATAAGTCCTACAGGGTATAGATCTACTCAATTGGTATTATATCATTTGCTTTTGCTGTTGTCTATGTAAATTCGGTATCTTCCTGCAAGTGGAATGAAGCAGCCCATTCCAGCCATGCAAAAAGGCACATCCACCATACAGACTCTGTACAGCAAATGTGCCTTGCAAAATGTTATGCCCGGGATGCACAAGCGCCTCGGGTCTTTCGATGCTTTGCCCACAATTTCATGATCTGTCCCAATACTACCCCGACCAGCACCGCAGAAAGCGCTGTTCCAATGCCTACGCTCCCCATACTGCGCAATACAATGAGACAGGCCACAAGGGAAATCAGAACCATTGTAATGTCAAACCCCACCTTGACCTTCGGGAAGGCAATGCTTGACACGTGGGAGACAGCCTGCATGATCCCCTCCCCTGCTAGCGGCATAATATCCGCCGGAAGATAAAAGAAGATACCGACGGCCACCAGCACAATGCTCACCAGAACCATACCGATGCGAACAGCTATATTTTCCGGTGTCGGCGCAAAGGTCATCAGATAATTGCAGAAGGTTGTAAAATAACCAAATACTACGCCAACCGGTATTTGCAGCAGGGACTTTAACTGAAAGCTTTTCCGCAAGATCAGAATCTGAAGCAGTACCAGCACACAATGAAACAGTATGGTTGCCTTCCCCATTTCGATCCCCCAGCACCTGGTCAGCGTGTAGGGAATCGAACTGACCGGTGATACCCCAAGATTGGATTTGACGGATATGGCAATGCCGGCAGTCATGATGAACAGACCGGCAAAATAGCAAATCAACCGATTTGCAAGGGTTCTGGACGCTTCATTTTGTTCCATTCTTTCCTACCACACTTTCCAGATTATTGCACACTTCGGTCAAAAGCCCTTTGACGGTTTCCAGATCCCCCGAATCCATCGTTTCAGAAACCTGCCGATCATATGCTTCAAAGATCGTGTGCATCTTATCGGCAGCCATTCTTCCGGTCTGGGTCAGGTACACAAATAGGGAACGGCGGTTTCCATGCTCCTGCCTGCGCTCAATCAGCTGTTTCTGTTCCATGCGCAGTAAGATGCTCGCCAGAGTCGCCGGCTCTATTTCACAGTAAGCGGCAATTGTTTTCTGATCACTTCCCTCATGGCTATAAAGATAATCCAGCACCTTTGGCTGTCCGGAGGACAAGCCAATTTTCTGTGCTTCGGCAAAAATACAGCGCTGCATCATGGCATGGGCTTTCATCAGCAGATAGTGAAGACTCTCCATACTTCCTCCAATCAGAATTCTTATAGTTTGCATTCTAATTATATCCGTTCAATTTGTTCCTGTCAAGCATGCAGCAGGATACGGATTGAGAATTTGTATTCTCACTAAAATAGAATGTCTGTCGGTGCATGGAATGCCGCACATTGCTTTCACAGCGTCACCCTACAAAAAAATCCCCGAAGCCGTTCCATCGAACAACTTCGGGGATTCTTATTTCAGAAGTCAAAATTCAGCGGGGCATTATCCCTCAATGGCGATATACTTGTGACCCTCCACTTTCTTGGGCTCTGCCTTCGGCACGGTGATATGCAGAACACCGTCCTCAAACTTTGCCGTTACATCCGCTTCCTTCACAGCATCGCCCACATAAAAGCTTCTCTGCATAGCGCCTGCGTAACGCTCCTGACGGATCATTTTGCCTTCTTTGGTTGTTTCGTCCTTGTCAAGCCCCTTTGCGGCACTGACGGTCAAATACCCATCCTGCAGCTCCAGATTGATCTGATCCTTCTTGAAGCCCGGCAGATCAATTACAATCTCATAGTGGTCATCATGCTCATGCACATCGGTTTTCATAACCTGTGCAGCGTGCTTGCCGTACAGCTTCTTCTCCACATCTCTGCCAAAGTCAGGGAATCTGAAGAAATCATCGAATAAGTTTTCACCAAAAATGCTAGGATACAACATAGGTCAGTCCTCCTTATACTCATCACATGCTTTCATGATTCTGAGCAAGGGCACGGAGGTTCAGCACCGGAATCCTTTGGTGCTGCTCTGTTCCTTTGTTCTGTTTATAGTATAGCACGGAGGATTAGCACTGTCAAGTGGAGAGTGCTAATTTTCACATAGCTTTCATTTTTTCGCAGGATTGTCACATATACTTGGAGCATCCGCTGCCAGAGGGATTCTTGTTGTTATGCGTCAATCAGCAGCATGCGCTTGAGTCGATACAGGTCAGTGCCGTTCAGAGTACCGTTGCCGTCCAGATCTCCAAGCCGTCCATTGGTGACAGTACCGGACTGAATGAGCCATCTTTGCAACATCAGCAGATCCGCAACAGTTACTGCTCCGTCCTCGTTCACGTCTCCTGCAACACCTACGGTGATAACTGCTTTATCCGAGGTGATGTACCCCAATTCATTGAGTGCATCACAATAAACAGTTTCTCCGTCCCAAAACTCAGAAACATTGTACAGTGTCAATGTGCGACCGTTGCTTTGATATTCCAACAGTTCTTCATTATCTATCTGATCCCATTCATAATTGGTAAAAGACCAGCGAAATTCATCTGCATACAAAGTTTCATAAGTGAAAGACGTAGTGCCGCCAGGCGCAACAATCACATTTTTAAGCTGAGATGATTCTGCCGGCGGTTTGACGATAATGTTAAGATATGCTGTGTGAGAGGTGACACCGCCATCCTTGCCTTTGATCCATACATGTACCGCTTTATTCAAAAACCAGGAACTGACACCATAAATCTGAAATGTACTTTCTTCAAAGCTGTTGACACCAAAGCAGTGTGCCAATACAGTTTCTCTGGAATAGGGCTGCTGCGTTTCATCTTCTACATCAAATATTTCCCATTCATAACGCACGGCACCAATTGCTTCTACAGAGAACCTTGCATCATTGCCCGAAATCAAAGTTACATTCTGAGGTTGTTTCGTGATTATAGGAACTGATTTTTCAATCGTCAGGCGGTTTTCGCCAAATATGAATGCTTCTGTGTTGAGATCAATCACCACACCATTACCCATAGCCCTCATGCCATTGCTGTTCTTGTTCGGAAGAATGTCTTTCAACGGAAACTTTACGTTGGACCGTATTCCGGTTGTCCCTGAAAATGTCCCGTTGTAGACTGTGATATTCATGTTTTCCATATCGGAAATCACCATTGCCCCCTGTTGGGCTTCTCTGGGATTCCTGCTTTTGAAAGAACCGTTCCAAATAGTAACCTGTCCGGCTGATTGCAGGAACAAGCCCTGCTTTGCTCCGTAAAAGCTACCGCCATATATGGTCAGATCACCAGTGCTTTTCATCATAACGGCACAATTCTGGGATTTTGAAGAAGAAGATGTTTTTTCATAGCGGTCGAACTCGCCGCCATGAATCACTACACTCGCATTGTCTCCAATGTACAATCCGTTATCCCAACTGCCAATATATCCGTTGTTAACTGTTAGCTGTGCATCATTCCGTACAGCAATGCCACAAGCCGTGCCTTCATATCTGCCGCCATTGATAACAGCCGTGCCACCGTCAATCAGAATTGCTGCTCCACGGGTGCTTCCACTGGACGAGAACGAATCAATCATATTGCAGTAATATCCCCCATCGATCTGCAAATTTCCTTCGGAAATGACCATGGGTTGCCCGTAAGCCATACCATCGTAGGGCGTAAAACCGCTCACATTCGTCAGGCGCAGAGTACCATTTTCCCCAACCCGGAACAAGCAGGATGTACGAGCCAAACTACGAAATTGCATATTGTAGTCATTTACTGGAATGCCTGTCAGTTGTGTGCTGAAAATTCGCAGTTTACCCTGCCGGATGTCAAATAGGGCATCATCATACCTACCTGTGTCCCGAATCACACTACAACTATTCAAGTTGATCGTGATGTCAGCATCCGGATCATCCAGAACCAACATATTATCAGTGTCCATGTCTTCTTGATATATCCATGTATTTACAGAAGTTTTCGACTTTAAGGTGATCCACTGCTTTCCGCCCTTAGCGAGTGCCGCCTGCAGTTCTTCGTAACTGGAAACAATGGTCTGCTCAGAAACAACAGGAGCCTTTATAGTATCATATGCATACTCACAAGAATCGCATGTTTTCTTCCAAATGCCTTCCCGAGTTTCTGTTGCACTCTGTTTGCATGTCCATTTTTCAAGCATGCCATAGATGATGCTGTGACTGCGAACGGTATCTACCAGTTTAATTCCACATTCAGGGCATGTTTTCCAATGACTATAATCATCAAATGAGCAACTGGAACTTTCAGTATGCATATGACCACTGGGTGAGCAAATCAGGGAACCTGTGTCAATGTACATCAGGGAATCGTTTATTGTCATGCCAGAGGGCAGGTCTACTGAGCCGCCGAGCTCATCCATAAGATCTTTACAGCTTGTCAGATAGACTGTGTCTGCATTCAGCTTCTGCATTGTTGCAGAATCCACCAGAGTAGCGGTTGCCTCATCATCTATGGATACTGAGACATTTTTGATCATAAAATAGATGCGTTGGTAGTACATTTTCCCGTCTTCAAAGTTATACAGCGTGTTAAAATTCCTACTGTTCACGAACGTATACATCCATTCAATAAACTCTGTGCCATCATCCCACTGTTCCGTATCCTCAACATTTTTCCATTCACACCCCAGATAAGTAAGATCTAAAGAATCATTACTGTCAAAATCTTGCGGTGCCTCCGGCACTTCTCTGACTCTTGGATATGTAATGGTCAGGGAAATGTCATAGTTATTTTCCGCGCTGATCGGCAGACCCTCCGTTCCCACAACACCACACAGCATACCAAAAGATAAAAATAAGCTCAACAGCTGTTTTGCAATTTTTTTCTTCATACTCTTTCCTCCATTCTATTATAGTATACCACTCCGGATCATCTGCCAGAAGCGCTCCCATCCTGCCCGCATGCCCAAGGATCCGCTGCTTTTGGAAGACGCACACCGGTCAGCAGATATTGCTCCCACAAGAACCACTTACCATCCCGACCACGCTGGCGGAGCTTTACCGGGCGTGGACTGTCCGCACCGCCGCAGGGGATGAACAGCTTCATATATCCAGCTTCTTCCTCGGAAAAATGACCGCATTCCACGGTAATTGTGTAGGGCTGTGCCGGCGTGTAGCCATTGTCCGGCGTTGCCCCGGCAAAATAGGTATACGGCAGATAGTCTTTGCCGCCACGGAACCGATCGTTTAGAAATGAGATTTCCTGACCGTTCAGCGGACGGGGTCCTCTGAGCCAGTTGAGCATTTCTATGCCCCTGTTCTTATCAGCTGCATATGCGCAGAGCGCCAGTACCGTCATCACCGCCGTTTGATAGGGCGTACTAAGATTAGCTTCCGGAAACGCCTGCATTTGCGCAAGGTTCTCCGGCAGCGCAGTAAAACGAAAGGTTTCCCGTTGGAATCCAGCAGATTGTGCAGTACCGCCTGCCACCTGCGGTGTGGTGTTCAGACCGTCATAAATAGGCATATTCTCTCTCCTCCCGGATCCCATCATCGGATCCATGTGCAATTTCTGTCATCCACCCAGCGCCGTCCATGTATCGGTTATGGCATCATAGGAATAAATCAGATTATCGCATACGCCATAATACAATTCCCGGACAAACTGATCCTCGTGATCCGTACCCAGAGCAAAGATCCAGCATGAGCGCCCATCAATGACCTGAATTTGACCGGTGTATTGCAGAGTCATGCCCAGATTCACATAGGACTGCACCTCGTCCGCTTCTAACAAAAGACCGTATGCAATCATGACATCATCCTGCGTTTCGTTGCCATCCGTATACATGGAAAAATCATAGCAATCCAGATTTTCAAGCCTGCCATCCTTGCCGGAAACCATCGGATTCACAAAAAAGCGCTCGTCCCCCGTCTGAATTGCGATGGATACATTAGAGTGTACCTCACTCATATTGCAATACAGCAAAAAGCAGTCTGTGCCTTTTCCTTTATACAGGGGCTTCTCCGTATGTACGTCGTATGTTCCCTCCTCGTTTACATCCGCCGGATAAACGGATGCACTCCGGTCTTTTCTCGTGGTGACGACTGCATACAGCTCTGCGCCGTCTGCATCGACCAAGGGCGCATCACAGAGAAAGGCATACGCTTCCGCATACGGGCTGCCTTCCAGGAAGATGCGGATCTCCTCCTCCGTCCTCTCAGCACCAACATACCCAATGTACGCAATGCCCGCCTGATAGCCGCTTTCATCAATCCTCTTGCACAAGCCCAGAAGCTGCGGATCCGTTTCTTCTGTCGGTTCACACGAGTCCAAAGACTCCGTTCCCTCCGTTGGCTCGCTGGATTCCACAGGCTTCGGATCCACCCGTTCCGCTGTCGTGGATGCGGCAACAGAAGAATCGCTGCCGGATGCTACAGATTGTTTGGCGGAGCTTTCCTGCATCTCCGCCCCGCATCCTGCACACATACCCATTCCCAAAAGCAATGCAATCACGGATGCAGCAGCTTGTCTGAATCTCATACTAACCACCTCCTAATTCATTTCAAGAACACAACTCATTCAGCCAGATGTCCTCTACGCCACTATTTCCATTTTCAGCATACCTTGCGGCAGAGATAGTTTCCGTCCGCCAGCTTCTGGGACTGAAATATATGGATGGATGCCCCACAAATTGCACAAGTATTTTCCGTAATCATGACCCACTTCATTCTGAACCTGTTGCGAAAACAGGAGTGGCAACAGTACCATTATATCTGACCGACTGTTACACGCTGTCGACAACCGAAGCAAAATAATTCTCGGACACCGAGCCAAACAAAAAAGCATCGATCAGCCCTTCACGCTTTGCCTGCCGCACATGTTCCGTCAGATCGTAATCGCTTTCATCATCCACAAACAAAATAATGCGGCAATCGGGATTGCTTTGCCGAAGCTTTTCACGGATCTCCATTCGCTCGGAAAACATCCAGGGAGAATACGCCTTGACCTCCATCAGCAGCACATCGGGGCTGTGTACTTTGCACCACTCGGCGGTGGAATCCGGTGACTCGGAGATCACCACCTGGTAATCCTCCAGCTTCTGCATCAGCATGCGCTCCATGTTGTGGGCATGAATACCGCTTTGCATGTCTAACACCATTTTTCTCATGTTTGCATCACCGCCTTTTGCAATTACGAGTCTATACAGGCAATACGCACAGAAATTGTACGGTGCTGCCTATCTATTATTGTACTGATTTTTCCCCTTTTGTCACTGTCACTTGTGACAGTAACCGAAGAAACCCCCCTCATTTTCAAAAAGCCGGGACAAAAAATCCCCCTGCGCCATAAAGCGCAAGGGGAAGCTTCATGCTTCTTCTTTTAAGGTGGTAACCATCAGCTTGTTTTCAATGGCGGTGGCAACCAGAGCCTCCCTGTTCTCAAATCCACCTTTTTCCACCATATCATCCAGCGCCCAACGGACGCCTCGTTTGGTAATGCCCAGCTTGTCGGCGATTTCCTGATAGGTAAGCCCACGAATGTACCACCGCAGAATGCTCAGTTGACGGGGAGAAAACTGATCGGACATGGTATCCTCCATCTCCACCGCAGGCGAAATGTCCGGAAAAACGTGCTCTCCGGCAAGGGTGCGCCGGATCACATCCAAAAGCTCCGCCGTTCCGTGATCCTTATACCATAGACTATCCGCAGCGCCCGTTCTGGCTTTTGCCAGCACCTCCGGATCCACAAGGGAGGTCACCACCAGAATCTTCACATTGGGAAACGCCTGCTTGATTCGCCCGGCAGCAGCAAGACCGGAATGCTTATGCTGGGTCTGCACATCCATCAAAATCAGCTGTACAGTGCGATCGCAGTGTCTTTCAGCCTCAAAAGCGTCACGGTACACGCCAACAAGACGGAATCCACCATTCGCCTCCAGCCGCTCGGCAAAATATTTTTGAATATACAGATCATCTTCTACTAGTATCGTTTGGATCATAAGTCGTTCTCCTTTTCCGGAAGCGTAATGAGCAAGGCAAAGCACGGCTTGTATGCCGTATACATTTCGCCGCATGCCGCTTCAATACTGCGGCGAAGGGAGGTAAGCCCGCTGCCCTCCCGAATGGGCTCTGTAGGAATGGTGCCGTCGTTGGTGATGGTAATATCATACAGACCATTCCGCTGGACGATGTGGATCCGCACCAGGCTGCCGCCGGCGTGCTTGACACAATTGGTCACGCATTCCTTTGCTGCAGTAACAATCAGCTGCTCAGCATTGGAATCCGGCGGCAGATAGCCCTCCACCTGAACAGTGACACCCAGAGCCTTTGCAGCCTGTTTCACCTGCTCCATGGAACTGCGGGGGGAAGTACGGTCACTGGTCAGCACCCCCACTGCCTCCTGCAAAGATGCAATCTTCTGATCGGTGTCCTCACCGCTGGCGATGATGTCACGGATGGTAAGCAGGCTTCTGCCAATGGTATCGTGAATGTAAATTTTCAGATTCAGGCTTTCCTTCTCTTTGATGTCATCCGCCATACGCTCGTACATTTTTTGCAGCTTTTGATTGACCTGTCGGAGCTGCTGATTGATCTCTCCCTGCCGAACGTTTCCAAGATGCAGCTCGGTTACATTGTGGGCAGTCATCTGTCGCCAACGATCATTGCCGTCCACGATAATGGCTTGGGTACGGAACTGCCAGACGGTTTGATCCGGCAGAATGTAGCAATCGCCTCTCACGGTAACAGTGCTGCTCGGATGCGCCAAAGCATTTTCCAGATCCTGAACAATTTGCAGCTCATGACCGCAAAGTGCAAAGGAAAGCTGCCGCATCCGGTTGTTGCACAGAATCATGCGACCGTCCGGGTCAGCAAAGCAGATACCCATAGGAAGCTTGTCAGTGGCCTCTTTAATAGAGAAGGGAGACAACTCATTTTTGCGGCGGCGGTATTCTCTCGGAAATGCAATGGCAAAGTGCAGTGCCGCAAGGATGATAACGATCACAAAAAACAACCATGCTGCATGGATCAGAAATGCATCCTTGCCCGCATTGGGATCTCCCTGGGTCACAGAAAGGAGCAGTGTGACTAAAATTCCAAAATGCACAGCGCAGGGCAGACTCCGCAGCGGCATTCGACTATGCAGGAGCTGGTACAACAATAAGCCAAGCTCCAGCACAGCTTCACAAAAGAGAACCAGTGGGATCACAGTTTGCCAAACAGCGGGAATTGCAGAGAAGGGGCTCATGGTGCACCTCCTTCCGGAAAAAAGAGGATACACTGATAGTCATCCTCCCCCTCCGACTCGTATCGGACACCGGGACGGTCAGCGAGTGCTGACAAATCGCTTTTGCAGCATAGATACAAGGAGAAGCGGAGCGTTCCGGCATTGGTAAGACTCACTTGAACGCTTTGCAGATGCTCCAGATCGGCTTCGATGACCTGTTCATAAAAATCGAAAATTGCCGCTGCCGTCCTGCCGGAAAGCATGGGATCCCCACTTTCCATATACAGCGTGCAGCGGACGTGCAGCAATTTCAGCGTTTGCAGGGATTCGGACACAGCCCGTTCCAATTCGCTGACAGCAACCTTGTAATCCCGGTCAGCAAGCAGCGTCAGATGCTTCCGGCGCTTGATATAGCTGCACAGCACAGCGATTTCCCCCAGCAATGTTTTCGCCTGTGCCGGATCGGTTTTAGATGTCATCCGATATTCCTGCGTCAGTACAGCAATGCGGTCAATCTGGGTTTGGGTAACCGATTGCAGCAGATCGTAAAGCCGGTTTTGTTCCTCCACCTTCCGGTGCTTTGCCTCACGCTTATACTCATACCGCAGCAGGTCATTGCGTTCCTTGAGTTCCTCTGCAAGGCTTTCGGATTCCTCCTTCACAGCCAGCAATGCGGACACATCCTCCGTCCATACGGCATAGCCACCGCTGATGGGCATGGTATGAACCGTCAGACCATTTCCTGTCGGAACGGGATGGTTCACCGCCCGTTTCATTGTGGTCAGCGAAATCGGCTCCGTGTTTCGTGCAGCATAGCAAACGGAAAAATCCTGATCGGTGATTTCCGCAGAGGTGCCTACAGAGGCGGCAAACAGTTCCCCATAGCGGCTGTTGGAATGGATAAATCCACAGGAAATACAGGCTTCAAAGCAGAGCATATACATAAAACTCTGAAAGGCAGTTACATCCCCAAGCAGGGATTTCAGCCAAGGCATGCCGGCATAGTTCAGCGCAAGGTAGGTCAGGGAGATTGCCAGCGGAAGCACCGGCCACAGGCGTCGCCTGCCGTTTTTGATCCGGCACTGAAGGAGCATGGCGATCAGCGCTGCCACCCCGCAAAGCACCTGCCAGCCGATCACGGCAAAATACCCGATGCCATAGCCGTAATTCGTGTCTGACCACAGAGCAGCATCCTGGGGAAAGGTGAATACCAGCTGGTGCAGGTCATTGGTCAGCACCAGCAGAAGCAGCGCACCGGAAATCAACCAAAGCACGGCAGTCGATCCAGGGAGGCGATAGGTATCCGGCTTTCCAAGAGACATGGCGATCAGCAGTGCCAGCATGGGCACGAACAGCATAGGCAGATAAAACAAGTACCACAGGTATCGTATGGGGATCGGCTGCCAGAAAATAAAATACTTTGCCGACCGAAAAACAAACCACAGGATCAGTAGCACCGACACACTGGTCAGATAACGTCTCACCTGCTTTTGCACAATACGCTGACGAACGGAAAGCCCCCAGGCAGCGTACACGCCGATATAGATAAAGCTGCGCAGATAAGAAAATAGCGTAGGATAAAAGCTCCCCCTACCAATAAGACGGAATATGTATGCCAACGCAACGGAGAGCAGAACAATGCCGCTGGCTGCATAGTTCCTTATCAGCCGATTTGTCATGCCTCTCCCCTCTTTTCCGTGTAATAAATCCATGTTTCAGTTCTATTGTAGCATATATTTCTGATTTCTTCAATGGCTTGGGATTACGAAAAAATCGCCGGAGTGCTCTGCTCCAGCGATTTCTTATCAACATAATAGTATATTTTCGTATGTGGCATACATGGGAATCCTCTCCGCATGCATCCCGCAGTTCCCCGGCACAGGGAAGGAACGCATCAAGCACCTGCAATCTTGCCATCCTGAATTTCAATGATCCTGCTGCACTGCTGCGCAATGCCCGGATCGTGGGTGACAATGATTACCGTGCTGCCATTCTGATGCAGTTCCTGGAATACGCCCATAATTTCCTCCGCTGTTCGGGAATCCAGCGCTCCCGTTGGTTCATCCGCAAGAATCAGTCTGGGCTGATGCACAATGGCTCTGGCGATCGCCACCCGCTGCTTCTGGCCGCCGGACAGCTTATTCACCGGCTTCTGCGCCATGGAATCCATCCCCAACTGTTGCAAAGCGTGCATCGCCTGTACCTTTGCCTCCCGGAGTGAGGTGCGCCGGGAGAAATAAAAAGGCAGCATCACGTTTTGCAGGGCGGTATCATCCGCAATCAAGGCAAAATCCTGTACCACAAAGCCGATATCCTGATTGCGGATCGTGGCGAGCTGCTTCCCGGAAGCATGGGTAATGTCCTTCCCATCAAACAGATACGTTCCCGTTTCAAAGGTATCCATACAGCCCAGAACATTCAGCAGAGTGCTTTTGCCGGAACCGGACTTTCCCACAATAGCGGTCAATTCTCCTTCATTGATCCGAAGGGAAACATCCACCAGAGCGTGGACTGCATTTGCTTTTTTGTACGAATAGGTCTTGTTGACCTGCTGTAATTCAATCATGTGCGAGCGCTCCTTAACAATGATGTGGGTGTAACACGTTTGGTGATCCCATAGGGCATCAGACAGCCGGACAGCAGCACCAATCCAAACAGGATCATGGTTATGCCGAGATTGTTCCAATCAAACCGTAAGCCCAACTGGGCGGGTACGCCGAACGCTGTGGCGATCAGCCAGGCTGCCCCAGTGCATCCGGCGGTCAGAACCAGCAGAATGCCAAGCTGCAGCAGGGTCAGCGTCAGACTGGTTCGCCAGCGCATGCCGCAAAGATAGTACACTGCCGTTTGCTTCAGATCCTGCATGGTGTGAATGGCAGTTGCACAAAGAATGCCAAACATGGTAATGATCAGCATGGATACCAGCAGTGGGAGAAACTTCCGTACATTCTCCAGCCGTGCATTTTCTGCCCGTTCCAGCAGAACCGAAAGGGGAATTTGGGGCTCGCCCAGTTCACGGAACAAGGCTTCGTTCTTTTCACGCTGAGCATCGGTCAGCTGGGAGGCGGTGGTGATGATCTGATTGTGCGACTGACAATCCTCCGTAACGCCCAGCTTATTCCACTGAGATCTTGAAATCAGAAAATAAACCGTACTTTCCCGTTCCAGTTGGAAGATATCATAAAAGTTATCCTGGATGGATCCGTTCCGTGACCAGCTTGACATACTGGGCAGGTAGCACAGATCCCCCAGAACCCCTTTCACCGCCACGGTTTGTCCGTAACCCGGGATGGTAACCGAATCGCCGGGCACGTTCGCCGTGGCAACACACCAAGGCTCCGTACCGGAATCACTTTTCTTCCAGCGCCCATGCTTCAGAACCGGGTGATATGCGTCCCAGAATGCATCCTCGTAAATCAGGAACTTTCCATCAACCGTTCGCTGCCCACAGCTTACCAAATTGGAACATTCACTGAATCGATAGCTGTTCCAGTCCCCCTCCAGGACGTCCATCATCGGAGTTCCGTCCTCTGCCTGTGCCTCGTCAAAGCCTCCGGACAAATAATATCCATCGGACTGCATGAGTTCCATATATGGCTCCTGGAGCATTGCCTGTTGGTTATAGCTTGCAAGCAGTACATTCGTCCCAATGGTCACAGTCAACAGCTGCAACAGGATCAGCAGGTACATACCCAAATGCCGGGCGCAGGATCGATAGCTGAGTATCAGTAGTTTTTTCATAATGTCGCCTCCCGTTCTGAAGTCATAACCTCACGCCGCAGGAAGCGGAAAAGAGGCGGCAGAAGCATGAAAAGCAGTAGTGCCAGATACGCCAGTCCCAGCAGGACGTAGAATCGCAGAGTATAAAGGGAATCAGCACCCTCGTACCATTCCGCAATGGTGTGACGCAGGCAGAAATGGAATGCCAGTGCCGTGCCAACGTAGCACAGCGCAGCGATCAGAAGACTCTCGAATAAACAGATCCCCAGCACATCGGACTGCCGGGCACCGCACATACGGTACACAGAAAAGGTGTGCTGACGCAGCCGGAATTGGTACATCTGTGCGTAGCAAAGATTGAGCAAAACCGCCAGCAGCATCAGCACCGTCATCGCCAATGTGGTAAACTGAAACTGGGCAGTCAGAGGATCCAAGGTTTCCGGCATGTACAGCTCTGTGTATCCGGGAAATTGCTCTTTCAGCAGATTTTGCATCTGCTCCGCCTGGGCGGTGGTGGGAAAATCGGCATAATTAAACTCCACCCTGTAGCAGCTCACATCCTCCGGAATCGCACGGATATCTTCTGTCGTAATGTTAGATGTCTTCATATCTGAAATTGCGGACACCCGGCAGGTAATGCCGGCATATGTAATGGTATCCCCCACTTTGTAATCAGGGAATACACAGGGATCCAGTATTACTTCCGGCATGTCCTGCGTTCCGACTGGCTGTAACAGAGGAAATCCATAGGAATGCCCATTCCATTCACCCTTCACCCAAACACGTTCCGGATACCCCATAATGGAAGAATCCGCAATGGCTTGGACTGCCTGCTGCAGTTCATTCAAAGAGACAGCGTGACTGTAATCCACCTTTGGGGATTCCTCATAAACCGGCTGCTGAACCCCCTCCACCTCCTGATAGCCGATAAGCTTCTGCTCGGTTTCCGTGTCAGAGTAAGAAAGCATATAAACGGTGAAATTACGTTGATTTTCATCCAATACCTTTTGCTTGACCAGAGTGCTTTGAATGGCAGCAGATCCGAACAGCACAATGAAAACCGCAAACACCTGCGCCAGCACCAGCAGAATGGTGAACAAACGCTGACTGCGCTGCTGCAGCTGCATCCGGTGCAGCATCAATCGGATTTGTTTCATAGAGTCCTCCAAATAAAAATGTTTTAATGGATAATATGTTTTCACATCCCGGGAGTGCATCTACATCATACTACACCCGCACGCTTCTGTCAACAAAATACAGAAATCCTTAAGAAATTCCTAAGATGTTCGATGGAAATCATCATACATGCAGGGATGGATCGCTGCACCACAGCCATGAAAAAACAAAACAGACTTGCATCCGGAAATGAATGCAAGCCTGTTTGCTTACCGGGCTTTGAAAATCGCCCGTGTGAAGTTGTAAAGATGTGCACGAATGCTGTTGCCGCCGTGATATCCTCCATTGACATAGTGCCACAAATGGGGCACATTGTTCTGGGTCATAATGTCATGGTAGCCGGATGGCGTGGAATAAACCACTGTGTCATTGGATCCGGCAGTCAGCAGAACCACCCAGGGCGCTGTGCTTTCATCCTGGAATTTGAAATCCCCAGAGGGAATCAGACCAGGCGTCAAACCCGGTGCCGGGCAGACGGCTCCCACATAGCCAAACAGATCCGGCCTGGAAAAGCCAATATAGAGGGACTCTCTGCCGCCCATGGAAAATCCCGTGATAGCGGTATTTTCTCTGCCAGTCTTGACTGGATAAGTGGATTCAATAAAAGGCATCAGGTCCTTTGTCAGATCATTGATAAAATTATCATAAGCTGCGTTGTTAGCATCATCCATCGCAGAACAGGCATCCTGGGTGGCACTTGCATAAATATAAGGGAACACCACGATCATATCCTCTGCCTCGCCGGATGCAATAGCATTCCCCACAATCTGACGGGTGCGCATAGAGGCATCTGTTTCATCAATGAGCGTGTCCTCATTCTGCCAGTAACCATGCAGGGCATACAGCACCGGATATTGCTTTTCCGCAGAATAATTTGCCGGAAACAGAATATTCACATTCCGTTGCCGCTTACAAGTGGTGGAATAATAGGTGACCTTTTTCACTGTTCCATACTGCACGCCTGCCAGTTCTTCACGCTGGGACGCAGGCTCCGTTTCCAAAATGTTCAGTGCCGCCATATACTCCGCCGGTGTCACCCTTGAAGATTCTTCCGGTACTTCCACCGGAAACTCCCGGATTCTTCCGATCAGATAGTTCTGAATCAGCACTGCGTCCGCTACAGTAATCTGCGTATCCTGGTTGACGTCTGCGGCAAGCTCTGCATAACTGTCCGCAAAGCCGACAGTCAGACCCCGGCGAATCAGTGCCAGATCCATACCATCAATTCTGCCGTCCTCATTCAGATCGCCCCGGATCAGCTTCCTGCCGTCTCCGGCGCCCTGGATCTCCGTACCCTCCACTGCACCAATGGCTTCGTCCACATAGAAATTGTTGGTGCTGTCGGCGGTTTCAATGTAAAGCTGCATATCAGAAGCATCCGCAGGAATTACATAACCGGTATTGCGCAGCTGCACCCATTCACCCCGAATGGTCTCCCCCTCTGCAATGGTGGAATACTGGGTATCCCCATTGCCGTCCCTGTACTGAAGCTTCATAAAGAAGGTGTCCGATGCGCCCCCATCCAGATACATTACATTTGCACTAAAGCTATAGGCACTGCCGGGCTTGAAGGCACGGGCGTTCAGAGAGCGTGTTACCCCGTTCCATGCAGCCGTTCTGCCCTGTACCAGCAACGCCTCACTGCCTGCATAAGCAGTCCGACCACTGGTAGATACCTCCGCCGCCCCTCGCCCAGTCCAGGCATCTGTGGTTCCCTCAAAGGTGCTGTGGAAGTACCATCCATTTGCGTCCGGTTCGATCACGGAAGGAGTGTTCCAGTCTGCACGTTCATAGTCAAAGAAGTCAATATCCGCATGACCGCCGGTGGTCTTGGTGGCATAGCTGTAGATACCGCTGCGGTAGCCGGTAAACAGCTTCAGGTCATATGCCATGCTCAAGGTATTTCCAAGCTTGTTCCAACTGTTACCGTCGTAGGAATAGTAGAAATCCGCCTTATCCAGGTTATAAGAGGCATTCAGATTTCCATCCACCGTATTGAACAGAAACTCCGCTTTCAGATAGATCTCATTGCCGGCAAGGGGCGTTTCCGCAATGATTTTGTTGTAGCTGTCCGTCACCGCAGCGCTACTGGAATAGCCCCCGTTCTCCGCCATATAGATTTTCTTTTCGCCGCTGTCGGTTACATACACGCCAATGTTGCCATACTTAAACTGGAATGCAGACAAACCGGCATAATCCCCCGGCTTCATGCCGCTGGCATCCAGCTTGATGACGCTGGAGCAGCTGGGGCCCTCCGTCCGCTGGGTCAGCGTATTCCGGGCATTCAACAGATTTGTCGCAAGCGTTTGATTGGTCAGCCGCAGCCAGCCCGGCCGATCCGTCAAAGACCATGCGGTATTGTCCGGATTGTGGTTCCACTGCCACAACAGATTCAGTTGATTGCTGCTGTAGCTGAAATCATCGTCCCCTGCCAGGAAGGTGCCTGCATAATCCCCATCGATTTCCAGAGTCACAGGAGCTTTCCCATTTACGCCCATCATCGGCCAGCCATTTTCCCAGGTCACCGGCACAAGCACCGGGATTCTACCCACGGAGCCATGATCCTGAAACAGCATGCCGTACCACTTGCCATCCGGCGTATCCACAATGCCACCCTGGGCAACACCGCTGCCGTAGGTTCCCAGACCGGAATTCAGCACAGTTTTGCCCTCATAATTTCCAAGCAGATTCTTGCTGCGATAGCAAAGCTCGATTCTGCCGCTGCCGCTGGGCCATGCAATCAGGAAAATGTAGTAATATCCATTGATCTTCTGAACATGGGAACCTTCTCCGCTAAGCCCGTCCAGCCCGGTCTTAAACAAGGTCTTGTCCGCACCGCCGGGTCGAAAGCCAGTCATTTCCGCATTGAATTCCTTGATCTTGATCTCGCCGCCGGCACCGTACACCAGATAGTTCCGCCCGTCATCATCAAACAGCATGGAAGCATCATGGTACATGCCGTTCAGCTCCGTGCGAGTCCAGGTACCGTGCTCTATGTCGCTGGTTTTATATATGTAGGACTTTCCGGTACCGTAACTGCCGAAGAACACATAATAGATACCGTTGTGATACCGCAGACTGGCTGCCCATTGCCCGTGCGCATAATCATGCTTGCCGTTGGTCAGATTCTGGATATCCCCATCCGCCAGTGTGTCATACACATAGGAGCAAAGCTCCCAGGAAACCAGATCCTTGGATTTCATAATGGGTGCACCGGGACTGAAGAACATGGTGGTACTGATCATATAATAGGTATCCCCCACCCGGATCACATCATCATCCGGCACATCCGACCATATGATTGGATTGGCGACGGTTGAAACGGAGGCAGCCTGTGCGATGGGCTGCACCGGAAAATAGGACACAGCAGCAAGCAGCAATGCCGCTGCCGTAAGCCCTGCGGCTGCACGAGGCAGCCTTACTTTGAAGTGCTTCATCAATTCATTCCCCCTGATGCCTGTTTCGGTTTCTGCTTCCTTGTAATATATAAAGTATAATTTAAACTCTATTTATATTCAATGCAGATTTATGCTATCTTTCTTTCATATTTGTGCTGTAAAAGTTGAATATTTTATGTGATAGATGTACAAGAAGCATTTCAGGCAAAAGGGCACAGACCCCTATGGAGAACAGAGCACTTGAAGAAGTTGGCATAGCTTTAAAAAATAGCGTAAATGCGACCGCACAACAAAGAGAAGTTGTGCAGCCGCATTTGTGAGAATAGGGAATCTGCATCTTTGGATCATAACATTACAAACCAATACGATACAGCTTCTTTTCGGCTTTATTCAGATACACCACGGAAGCGCCGTCCGTTACAACATATCCATCAAATGGCGGCATCTCAAGCACCGGTGTAAAGAGCCCTGCATTGTTCAGATTATAGAAACCATACGAATCCGTTTGATCGAAGTAAAATGATAGAATATGATTTTTCACAGTGCTATCCACATTGATATTGGGAGACTGATAGAAACAGTTTTCAAGCATACATGCGGTTTTGTCCTTCAGATTGTACAGCACACATTTGTTATGCATTGCATAACAAATATCTACAGTAACCAAACAGTAATCGCCAAAGGCTTCAATACTGCTCGTTCTGTTTTCCATGTCTTCTTCGAGACCTTCCCGATTTTCCAACAGTGGCAAAACCTCCGGCAATTCATAGCTTTCCAGCAGGTTTCCATTCAGATCGTATACCCGTAAACAAGGAACCTTTCCCTTTTCAGATTGGGAATACTCATAGAGCTTATTGTCGTTGACAGTATACCGAAACTTTTCATTTTTACTATAATATTCCTGTGTAACGATCTCTTGTGCTCCTGTTTCGCTGAACAGCACAACATGGTATGTATAACGAAGCCCATTCACGTGATCCCCATTGTTAGTCAGATAAATTTCAACATGTTCTTTGTCATTTACCGGATAAGTTGAATAGAACGATGTTACTCCATCATTGGGTTCTTTTTTTATGACCTCTACGGTATCCTGTTCTGTATCCAATGCATAGTGAACTTTCTCTTGGGCTTCACTGTCAAAGGAGGCATAGATTCGACCATCCGCATATGCGCACTCACCCTCACCAGCACCATACTGCCATTGTTCCAGTCTACCCTCTATATCTGCGGATTTCCCCGTATCCAGATCGTATTTGTAAAATACAATGTCACCAGAATTACTAAAATTACAGATATCTTTTTGCAGGTACAGAATGTTGTCTTTTAGAAAGAACGGGCTCAAGGAATCATACTGCTGGTCTTTCAGTGGAACAAACGCATCATATTGAAAATCGTGGATCAAATCCTCCTGTAAGCTTGGAAAAACCGTAGATAATTGAGGCTGCACCAGTTTGAATTCTGACTGCACGACTGGATCCATTGGCTCAGTCGAAGTAGAATCCGTGGATGTGGAGGCGGCAGTTGCAATAGAAGTCACAAGCTCTGCTTTGCTGTCCGTTTCGTTTTGGGAGCTGGTTTTCTGGCAGGCACACAGAAATGCCGTAAGGACAAGCAATACGGGGATAGCGGTATGTAATTTCACAGTAAGTACCTCCATTTCTCATGTATATTTCCATGGATATTTCATACATGGATTCTATCATATTATTTTAAATTTGTCAAGTGCTTTTTAAAAAAGTAAGGCTATACGGCGAAAGAAGGCTTGTAAAACAGGCTGTTGCGGCACGATTGTCTTTACAACAGTCCTGCAAATATGCATGTGTAAGGCTCTTTTGTCCGAAACGCAAAAAGCAGCGATGTGATATACACACCGCCGCTTTTACAAGCGCTTACTCCTGATAGTAGCAAATCAATGGCTGGGCATTGTGAAAGATGGCATAGGACACCTTTCCGTACCGATCCTGTATCTGATATGCGCTGCAATCCTGCAAGCCCTGCTCCCGTAGAAAGTCTGGCGCAAGATCCGCCGGAATATGGATCAAATCCGCCACATTGGATACGGGTGTCCCAAGCAGCTCTGTCTCTTGCTGCAAAGCTGCTGCACGCTCCGGATCCATCCGGAAAGAAAGCATGAATGAGGGGCGCCCAATGATCCCCTCCCCCAGCACCCGGAACTGCACATCGGCAGCCTGATCCGGAATTTGCGCCGGGAAAGCGGGAATTCGCCCGGACGCATAATAGTGGGGATAGGTGTACGCCGGACGATAGGCAAGGACGCCGTTGACAAAGGGCATTGCCAATCCGGAGGCAATGGCAAAGAAGATTAGAACGCCGACAAATTTGCTTCCCTTTCTCTCCCCATCCGGCTTTTGTTTCAACAGCCGGAACAGCAGCATGCATGCACAAAGCAAAAGCAGAACCGCCGCAAGGGCGCAGCCTGCCTGCCCATAATACAGCCCGTGCCATGCACTCCAGCATCCGGCTGCACCAAAGAGGAGTGCAGCCAGCACATCTTTTCCCTTCATCTTAGTTTCCATTCCACTCAAAGGTTTCGGTATAATAGCCTACCACGTCAAATGGCTCTGCGTAATCAAAATACGAAAGAATGACATATCCATCGTTTGTCACAAAGCCCACTTCATTTTCCTTGCCATCCACCGGATCCGGCTCATAGAAGTCATAGCGATCCACTACATAGTAATTGACTGTTGCCCGATACTTGGTTCCGTCATAGGTACATGCAGCAGTCATCACCGCATTGCACTTATTCAGAGACGCCCATGCGTCAGCATTGTTCGGATCCAGAATACCGCCGTCCAGATACCATGCAGTAAAGCTGGAATCCGGTGTGGTAGTAATGATGCGTGTTTCGCCGGGCTTCAGCGCCTGCTCAAATGCGGTCTTTAATTTGCCGATGTTCTTGTTGTAGCATGCCTGTCCGCCGGTCGTGGCTGTTACCATATCGGTAGCGTCAAAGCCCACCGTATCGCCGATGTTGGAATTGTAATACAGCAGCATATATGCCGCATTGTTGATATTGCGATTGCCTACAAAGTGTACACCCGGAATCAGACTTAGTGCCTTGCATCCCAGATCCCATGTAAGAAATGCCAGATCTCCCACATAGCCTGCCTCCCAGGTTGCCGCTGCTCTGGCACGAAGCGTTTGCAGGTACGCAAAGCCCTGCAGAGGATGCTTGAGCATCCAGGGGTAACGTTTGGAAACCACCTCATGCTCATAGTCGGCTTCGTTTTCCTTTATATCCTGAATGTATTGGGGCATCTGGAAATCATCAATGGAATCGGTCAGCTGAAACTGCACCGATCCGTCGATCAACCCGAAATGCACAGTGGGATCCGGATCCTTTGCATCCGGGATCCCGTCTCCATCGCTGTCCATTTTGTTCGGGTCGCTGGCTGCATGGCAAAGTACACAGCTGTACTTGCCGTTGATGAACTCCATTACATTTGCAGTAGGTGGCCCCATCAGTTCCTGGTAATCCGTTACTCCATCTCCGTCCGAATCCGGGTTCAGCGGATCGGAATACCAAACGGTGCCGTTCTGGATCTTCATGCCCCTGGACTCGTAAACATCATACAGACCGTCCCCGTCCGCATCGGTAGTATCCACAGCGCTGACAGTTTCGCCCCGGATGGCTTCCACCTGGCTGACCACTTCTTCTGTGGTTGCCGCATAATAGTATTCGCCGCCGGTCTCGTCCGCAATTTTTTGCAGCAGATCATTGTCGCCGCTTACCACATTGATTGTGTATACCGCAATACCTGCTGCTTTTGCCGCATCCACGGTACCCTGTATGTAATTCACATCCCCATCGCAGATCATAATGATCATTTTGGAGGCATCACTTCTGCCCTGGTCAGCCAGAATGCTGATGGTCTTGGACAGACCTACATCAGTATTGGTGCCATACAGATCCCTCAGTTGGTTGGTTCTGCTGCGCATCACCTCTTTGGAAGCCCCATAGCCTGCCACCAGGTAAGCGTTATCACTGAACGAAACCATGCAGGCGTTGTCCTGGGGCAGCATCGCATCAATAAAAGTATTCAAGGCAGTCTTTGCCTTTTCCAGTCGATCTCCGTACATGGAACCGGATACATCCACGCACAAGCCAATGTCGTAAGGCTCCAACTGGGAGGTGCCTGCATCACCGCTTCTGTAATCGATGTTTTCACGCCAGCAATCATACCAGACCTCACGATCCACAACCAGATAGGTGGAGAAATGGGTGGTGGTATAGGAAACCGTATGGGCATTGGGATCCACAACGGTGTCCTTGTCCAGGATCACATACCTTCTGTTTTCCCGGTCATACCACATAACTGCCAGGTTCTCTGCCGGTGTATCTCCCAGCAGTGCCTCATCATAGGTAAAGGTGATCTTGGCGGAAGTAAAGGAGGCATCCGATGTGATTTCAATGGGGGCACTGAGTGCGCCCACTACATTTGCAGAAAGGGTATCCTCCTTTTCAATGTTCCGGATGGACAGATGCTGATTCAGATTGCCACCCACGTTCATGGTAACGGAAACATTGTCGAACAGGGGCTTTTCCGTGCTTTCCAAAGCAGTTTGCACGGACTGTGTTCTGACTGCCGGATTTTCCTCGATGCCGGTGGGGTCAATCCCCTGCGCAACAGCCTCGCCATCGGAAATGCCATCTCCGTCAGTGTCCCGCACCAGGGGATTGGAGCGATATTCGCCCACCTCTGCACCATCGGACAGACCGTCCCCATCCGTATCCGGCTTCAGCGGATCCGTTCCGTAAATAAACAGCTCCACATTGTCCGCAATGCCGTCCCCATCTGTATCCGCATTTTCAGGATCGGTTCCGTAAAGATCCTCCACATATGCGTTCATGGTATCCCCGTCTGCATCGCTCAGATCCACCAGCAGATTTTTCTCATTCTCCTGGCTGGAATTGTTGAACCGGATGGTTTTGGTGACAGTCGTACCATCCGACAGCTCCGCCATCAGGGTGATCACATTGACTCCCTGGATCAGTCCCATATCACGGATGGACCATGCTTCACCGATCTGAATCTCCCCCCGACACAGCAGCGTATCCCATGCATCGTTATTTTCATAGGTGAATTTCACCACCTGGTCACTGCTGTCCAATGTACCCGTCAAGCCGCTGAAAGGCGTATCCGCTTCATAGGTACTGTGCTGCTGGATCATATCAAAACGGGAGAGATCCGGGTGAATGATAGTATCCGACTCCGTATAGCTGACAGCAATGGAGATTCTCTCCTGGCTGCCGCCGTATTGGAATGTCACGCTGTCCGATGTCAAGGATGTTTGGGCTGCCTCCGCACGGAGGAAATCCCTGGGACACATGGTACCCAGCACAGCCGTGCAAAGCACAAGGGAAAGCATGGCTTTGGTTTCCCTGTGCTTTTTGGCAGCAAGCAGTCCGACTGCCAGCAAGCCGAGAATCAGCATGACTGTCAGCATGCCGCTCCCATCATCCCCTGTTTTCGGCGCAGTTACCGTTTTATCTCCGGCAGGCGTCTGTACCTCCGTGGTGCCGGGCTGCTCTGCCGGCGTTGCAGCCTTTGCAGAGATCGTATAGTTCTTTGTCTCAAACGCTCCGATCTGCATCTGATACACTTCATTCTCCGTGATCTCCAATGTCTCTGAAACTGAAGCATTCAGCTTCAGATCCGACAGGTCATAATCGTTGTGGTTGATGACCTTTACGTCAAACTTGACCTGTTCTCCCTGGGCATAGCTGGTTTGATCCGGCGTAATGGTAATGCCCACTGGGGGATCGTTTACCGCCCCCGCCCGCTGCGGCACTGCAAGAGCAGCACAGAGGCAAGCTGAAAGGATCAGCGCGCTGAACCGTTTGCATAGTTTCATCTGATGTTTTTCTCCCTCTCCTATTGGATTTAAAATTTTGTGCTGCCCTTCCGACTTCCATGCATTGCATACGTCATCTCAATTGATGTCGATACCATGTCATAATTAAATGTTTCGGCTTGCACAACTTTTTTATTATACTATACCTCCAAGGGCTTGTCAATACAAAATCCGCTACAGGAGGTGATGGACCGCAATGCTTATACGGGCGTTCAGTGTATATCTCCGCAGTGGCAGTTATAAGCAAATCTGCTGCATGAGCATGTCGGTGCAATCCGGCGTTTTATTTGCTTTTTTGTTTTTTGAAGGTAGTGGAAAAATTGCTTCGACCGCACTTCAATTAAGAAGAAAATCCGAGAAATATTAAGCATAATATTATTTATATATAATTTTTCAGACGCACAGATTTCCCTTGACAAGGGTCATTACATCGTGTATAATTGATACGAAATATTATGTTCTCTTGAACATATTTCAAATTTGTAAAATATGGGAGAAATTATGGACATTAGGAAACTAACAGTATCACTTTTCACGGCTTGTACGCTTGTAGCCTCTCTGATCGCACCACTTGGATCTGGTTTAAACAATTTTAAATCAGATCATGCATTGACTGTTGAGGCAGCAGACGTAAACAATTCTCTTTCCGGCACACCTGTTTTATGTACACTGGTTGCGAATTCTTCAAATGGCGGTGTTGTTTTGCAACCCAATAAGAAGTACTACTCACCCAATGCTGATTATTATGCTAAATTCCAGTCAGATGGGCATCTTGCGGTATATAATAAGAATGATGTACTGATCTGGAAATCGAAAGAGATGAACAAAACAGGGAATCCAGGAAGAACCTGCAAAATGCAACAAGACGGAAACATGGTTATATACGATAAGAATAACACATGGATCTGGCAATCAAGGACAAATGAGAAAAGAAATGCATCCCTTTATCTCAGCGATAAAGGTGAACTCTGCATTTATTCCGCTAAAGAAGGCGCATACACGTTTTCAAGCAGCGGTAATCCCAGCGACCTTGTATTCCACACTCTGATTGCGAATTCTTCAAATGCAGACAAAGAAATACAGTGCGCAAAGAGTTACTACTCTCAAAACCGTAAATACAGAGCAATCTACCAGAATGACGGTAACCTGGTTGTATATGACAATACTAATAATAATGCAATCTGGAATTCCGGTACAGCTACCTACAATATGCGAAGATGTGTTATGCAAGTAGACGGAAATCTGGTGATATATAGCAAGGACAATAAGGCTGCATGGCAGTCACATACGAATGAAAAGAGAAATGCATCCCTTTATCTTAGCGATGAAGGTGAACTTTGCATATATTCCGCCAGCAAAGGTGCTTATACGTTTTTAAGCCATGCAATAGCGATTTCCACTAGTAATACGATTGTTTTAGATGTTGATCGGAAATACTACTCCCCCAATGCGAATTATTACGCTAAATTTCAGTCCGATGGAAATCTTGTTGTATATGATAAGAGCAATAGATGGGTTTGGCAATCGGGAACAGCGTATACCGGCAAAACCTGCAAAATGCAAGTAGATGGAAACCTTGTTATATATGACGCAAAAAATAATCCGGTATGGCATTCACATACGAATGAAATGAGAAATGCAGTGCTTTATCTGACTGATACAGGAAAGCTTTGTATTTATTCTAATGATAAGAAAAAATGCACCTTTGTAAGTGACTATAAAATTTCCATTCCTGATAGTGATATAACCCTCCAAAAGCAAACAATGAGTGAGATCAAATGCTCACTAGAGCCGAATTCTAATGGGAACAAATACTCTACTGGTTTTACAAAGCTCGATCAGACTGACGGTTTGATGTTGAGAAGAGTAACCGTAAGCACGACAGTTACTTTTTCAAAAAACATATCTGAAAGTGAGATCAGAAAACAATTACGGTTTTATGTGAGGTATAAATTCCAGGATCCTGTAACGCTAGATGTAAAAGAAGGCGGAGAGCGTTGGATGAGAGAGGAATCAAATTATTTTACAATCGCAAAGATGGCCGCCAACGAGTACACATTGACAGCAAATAATATCCCTTGTTTAGGCAATGAAGTGGATTTTGGACTTGTGAATAATTCAAATAATCGCATTACACAAATCACTAACTTTCATTTTGAAAACACAGACAATGATTTTCAAAAATACGATGTCCTCTGTAGAAACGGCGAAAACATTCATATCACAATGCAGTATAATTGTACCCAGGAAAACATCGAAATCTGGCTCAAGACGTTAAGCAGATATGTTAACAGCTTGTCTAATATTACTGGCGTTAAGAGAAATAACATTTACATTTTTGAATTTGCAGATCAGCTTTGCATTTGCCCTTGCGACGATGGATATGTAATCCCGGCTAACGATCCCATCCACGCTGTATTAGTACCATCAGCATCATGGGGACCGACCTATTCGGATGTACAGCAATCTATACAGAATTCTCCGGATTCTATACATCTTTTGTATCTCCATGAATTAGGCCATTGCTATGCGACAAAGAAGTTCAACAATACATTCAACTGCAATATTGACGATGGCAACACCAATGCTCGTGGTATAACTGCTATGCAAAACTGCACAGAGTTAAATCAAACCGTTCTTTATGCAAATGGTAACCTTGGAACATATAATGTGGCATTCAGAAATCTGGCAGATAGTAAGTATGGTGAAACTGTCAATTTCAAAATTCTTAATATGTTCGCAAACTATATCCAAGAATACGGCGATAAAAACGGCTGGGCAATCCTTGAAAAGTACTTTGAAGGTGGAGATCAATTCTTCAATGCCAATCTGTATGCAAGTGATTTTGAAAGAGCAGTGAAAGAGGAGCTCAAAAAATCTGATGACGTAAACAAAAATAATTGCAATAATCTTTGCGAAGAATCGATTAAATTTATAAATGCGCTGCAATTTTTACAGCAGAATGCTCCCAATCAAATGTCGGTATCGACATTCGTTCAAGATATTATGAATAAAGATTCTAAAAAACACGAGTATAAAGATACCCTTACGGAGTACATGGAAAGAATCGAGAAGGGGTATCGTGGTATAAAAGATCATTATTTATTCTTTACAAAGTGTGTCGGCTGATTTCACATCGGTGTCAACTAGACCACACGGCATAGGACAGGTACGGTTTATCGGTTATTCCATAAAAAACTGCGTATCTGTAAAAACGAAAACTGTGATAAAACGTTATATCGGATCGGCTAATTTTTAGCCGATCCGATTTTTTTCGGTATGTACGCTATCAGCCTGTGGTTCGTGCTGCCAGATACCATGCCATCCTGATATCATACCCTCTGGCAGCATTCCTAGAAAACCAAATAAACGTAGAGCGTTCTTCATATCACTTCGGAACGCTTTTTTATATTATTCGGAGGATTTCTTATGGGAAAGCCGTCCAACCGGAAGAACGCAAAAAACAAGGAATTTCTTGTGATCTGTGGTTCTGACAAACCTCATGCAAAAGCACAACGCATATATCGTAACAAAGCAAATCATAAATATTTATAACCAATGGAGTCTGGAGTGACAAGGCCGTGCCTTTGGCATTTCGCCCCTTGACTCTGAAAACAACAGATCAACGACCAGACATTTCCGAGTGTGTCCTCATGTATATTTCACGAAAAAGAATACAGAATTTCAGAGTCAGATTGATTGACAAAATGGGCAGAAATATGGTATACTTAATAAAAATGTTTCCTTAGCGTTTTTGGATGAACGCCCCAATTAGACAAGTCTTAACATATCACTTTACTCCGAAGGGAGATAAAGCAAGTGCCATATATCACAACAAGGATGCAGGCTCCAAGAGACACCAGCGCCTGATCCATATGATGCATCACATGCTCTTTCCGTACACTTTATTTTGAAGAATCGCTTATTGATGCGGTTCTAATCATTCTCCAACAGAAGTGAGGCAGAAAAATGGAACAACAAAGTATCGCTTTAAAATTAAGTCAGAATTCTTTTGATTATTTTCGCCTGTTCGCAGCGTTTCAGGTTATGTTTGGTCATATGGTGTCACTATATGAAATCAAACTCCCCTTTTATATCCCTTTACGTTTTATTGGCGGCGTACCAATCCTATTTACGCTGTGTGGATTTTTGGTAACAGCATCTTATGCAAAATCCAAAAATGTAGGAGAATATTTTAAAAAAAGGTTCTTTCGCATTTTTCCACCCTTGTGGTTCAGCGTATGGATTGGCTTTGTGATTTTATTACTGTTCTCCAACGGCGAATTTCCAGTAGGAAAAGCAGCCGTGTGGACATTCCTCCAGGGATTTGCTTTGCAGTATACGCCCGGATTTGCAAAGGAATTCGGTAGTGGAACGTTTAACGGTGCATTATGGGCACTGTTTACAGAGATGCAATTTTATTTATTAGTACCACTATTCTATCGCTTTATGAAAAACAGAAAGATAAAGAGCTGGCTAGTGATAGGCATTGTGCTCATTGCAGTACAGATTGGTGGAACAGAACTGGCTGCGGCAAGCCATAGCCGTGGGTTAATACTGCTATGGAAGCGTGGTATTCTTGCGCAAAGCAGCTTCTTCTATATTGGAAGCTTTCTGTATGTTTTTAAAGACACTGTGTTAAACCGGTTAATCAAATATGCACCTTGGCTGTTTGCGGGGTACACATTTTTGTATATTCTTTGGAATATTTTCGATATTGCCATTTTACAGATGCTTGCCACAGATTGTCTGTTACCGATTTTGATTTTGACTTTGGGTTATTTCTTAGGGCAGCATCGCTTAAGGTATGATATCTCCTATGGAATCTATCTGTATCATGTGATGATTATCAATATTTTCTTGGAATTGCAGCTGGCTTTGAATATCGGAACGATACTGTTGATTGTGCTGCTGTCATGTGGTTGCGGAGTGATTTCTCTGCTGATTGATAAAGGCTTCAGAAAAATATTACCTTAACACAACACCGCACAAAGCCTGCTTAATGGCTTTGTGCGGTGTTGCTCAAGATATATCATACCAGAATAGCAGATTTCCTGCTTGTGCATTCACTCTTATGCATTCTCACTGCATCAGCATCCGGCGCAGCCGCACCAGATCCGCTGCATCCAACCGCTGATCCCCGGTCAGATCCGCCTGGACTGCCTGCTCCGGCGTCAAAGTACCCTGCCTGAGCAAATACCGTTGCAGTTGCACCAGGTCAGCCACGTCCACATCTCCGTCCAGATCCACATCTCCCAACAAGGACTGGGTGTACACCGCTTGCACGGTCACATCTCCGGTCAGCTCCAATTGGCAGCTTGCATCCGTCAGCTTTTGCTGATCCCCGATGTTCCAGTATGCAAATTGATACCCTGCCTTGGGGGCAGCAGTCAGCGTGACCGGCACGTCGGTGTAATACTTTCCAATCCAGTCGCCGCCGGACAGATCCGGGGTCAGGCTGTTGACCTGTATTGTGCCGCAGGACTCGTCATTCCGCACTGTCAGGGAAACCAGCCGTCCTTGCAAAGACAGGGTTCCTGCCAGGGCAGAGGTAATGCTGTCAAAGCGACTCTGATAGAAGGAGCGCACCTGCTGCGTTTCCGAGTTGTATTGGGACTGGGCATACTGCCCACCAGGCCAGCCCGGCCAGAACCGGTTGTAAGTAGCAAGGGTCATATCCTGATACTGCCGAGAGAGGGCTTCAATCCGAGCCGTCACCCGCTCCGGCTTGAAATTCTCATTCGCCATGTCCATAAAGGTCAGACAGAAATCCCGGCGGAAGGTGTCGTTTTGCAAAGCAGCACTGAACAGCTTAGACAGGAAGCAGTCCTGCTTCAGCAGACCGGCAAAGGAATTATCGCTGGGCTTTGTCTGCCCGTACAGATTGGTGCTGTATTCTGTATCAAACAGGATGAACCGCCACTTGCCGTCTGCATAGGGGTTATTCTCCTTCACCTGCATGGATTTCCACATAGCCATGTTGTTCTGACCCCAGTCCGTGTTGTTGTAATAAAACTCGGCACTCATGTAATCCATGAAGGATTGAATATCCACCTGGGCACACAGTTTTTTGTAGTTGGCATCATCGGAAAGATCCGCAGTTTTGACCCACTCATACAAAGCGGTAAACTCTACAAAGCCCTCCTCCGTGCCTTCATCCAACTCCTCATTCTTAATGATGCATACGTCCTTTTTCTTGATGCCGTAATGATCCTTCACCAGGGAATCACTGAGCTTTTCCGTGATTTCGTAATGTCCCCAGAACTCCCCGTCCACAAAGACAATGCAAGGCTCCATGCCCTGGGTCAGCAGATCCCGGTCACTGACCAGGGACTGGTTCAGCTTATCCCGGAACCGGGTGTACTGGCTGTCGTTGCCGGCATTCCGTAGCATGAAACTGTCGAAGGAATCGATCACGCCGCCATTGAACTGGCTTTGTACCTTGCCGGAAAACAGGTCGTACTCCACCTTGGCTGCTCCATAATTACTGCGGGCATATACATTGAAACTCTTCTGGTTCTGGCTCCGGGTAGCACCTCCATGAATGCGGATCCCTACATCCTGGGACAGCACAAGACTGCCGTTTTCAAAGATCTGCATGGAGGCAGGCCGCTCCCACAAAGCACCGGACTGCATGTAGTTGGCAGGCATCTCCCAGGTGCGAGTGGAATAATCGTAATCCGGACCATTTCTCCAGTCGTCATAGGTCTTACCCAGCACATAGATGCCCTTTTCGTAGTCGAACAGATTGGCACTATCGGTAACCAGAGAGATCACCTTGCAGTCCCGGTAAAAGGACGCCCGGTTCTGATACCCGATGAAGTATGCCCCAACAGCGACACTGCTGGATGCCCCATTGGCATCCACCGCAATGGCACGCAGGATCATTGCCTTGTCCACCGGACTGGTGGGTGCCGTCACCTGAGACATAAAATCCGTTGCAGCAATATCCGTCCGGGCACTCAGCACATTCTGGGAGGAAGACACGTCCGAAATGGCGATTGGGCCAGTGTATTTCTGACTATCCGTAGTGGGATCGCTGCCGTCCAGTGTATAATAAATAGTAGTACCCGCCGGAGCGGACAAGGTCAGATCAAAGCCAGCATCATAAAAGCCGGGCTTCTTGGAAAAGATCGGCGCATCCACCGCTGTTTTCAACACATCCTCAGTCTGATTGGGCTGATCCGGGGACATATTCAGGTAGGCAAACTGGTCGGAGCCGTCCGGCACTCTGCCATAAGAAACATTCTCCCCGATGGCACCAAAGGCAATGGTGTCCACCTGTTTCCCGGTCGGATCCGTCAGAAGCAGAGTCTCCCCGTCCTTGGACAAACCAAAGGGTGCCATCAGCTGCCCTGCCGGTGCGACTGCCTTGGCATCACAAAACACCAACAGTCGTCCGCCTGCCTCCAGGATCGTGCCTGTCGGGAACACATACTGACCCGGCTTGACCGGATCATCCGTCAGACCATAGCCGCTGAGATCCACCGCCTGACCGGTGGGGTTGTACAGTTCAATCCAGTCGTAATACGCCCCATCTGCGGCAGCAAATGCGGTATTCTTGGCACATGCCTCATTGAGCACTACCCCATTCGGTGCATCAGCGGCAAAACTCACCGATGTGCAGCAAAGCCCCAGTGCCGTCACGCCGCCAAGAACAAGAATCATTTTTTTATATCGGTTCATAAGTTCCCCTCCTGTTTTTTGTCCGGCGCATGCCGAACCCATTTTGTCTAGTGTAACATAATTTTCTACAAAAAGCAA
>NC_021039.1:1046879-1168245 GCF_000210095.1 Ruminococcus champanellensis 18P13 = JCM 17042 | reverse complement strand
GAGAGAATGTGAAAAGCGGTACTGCAACTTGCAGCACTGCTCCTCCAGGTCTCCGGATACAGTGACAGAAATGACAGGTTCGTGACAGTTTATTTTGAAAGCTGTCACTGGGTAAAAGCCAGAAAACTGGGGTTTGCATGGACAAATGACAGAAATGACAACTTTTTCGTTCTACAGGCAGAAAAAACATAGTAAACTGGATATACATATTTTCTACAGAAAGAAACCGAAAAAAACTGTCATACTTGTCACTGGATACGGAAAAGCCCGGAAAACTGGGGATTATCCAATGACAGTTTGTGTGACAGAAATGACAGTTTTGCGGCAGGTGTGACAGTTCCCCCCATTCGTTCAAATTGCAGCCGGACGAGGGGAACGGGGCAGGAGTCCAAAAAACCGCCAGAGCGACCTGCTCCGGCGGGTTTTTTCTGTCCAGATTCACTTTGTGGAATCGATTCAACATTGCCCGGCATGTTTCCACGCACCAGGATTCTCTAGGAAAGCACCCCCACAGACAAACGCATCAATGTACGCTTCAAAAGTGCAAGATCCGCTGCATTGATAACACCGTCCTGGTTCCAGTCCGCCATTTGCCGGTTGATCAGGGTTAGATCCCGACTGACCAGATACCGCTGCATGCGCAGTATGTCTGCAACAGTCAACGCTCCGTCGCTGTTGACATCCCCTGGAAGGGTGGTTAGCTCTGTAAATGGATAAGTATGCTCCTCCGCATAGCGCTGGGCTTCTGTATCCCGATTGCCATATATGGTACAGTTCTGGTCGAATACCGGATCCTCCGGATCTGTCAACGGATTCGTTGCCGGAATGGTAATTAAGGCTGTGGTGCGCACTCCGAAGGCTTTGGGCAATGCACCAATAACAGCCACCGATTCGGGAATGGTAATGGACGAAAGCATTGGAAATGCGCCTACACCAATGATTTTCAGTGATTCCGGCATGGACAGATGCCCTACCTTACCACAGTTCCGAAAGGCACCGGAATCTATGCGCACAATGCCATTTTCCAGGCGCACCTTTTTTAAAGCGGTACAGCCACAAAACGCATCCGATCCGATGGATGCTGCAAGCAGACGCAGATCACCCAGCTTGGCACAATCCCGGAAAGCATATTGGCTTATCTGGAGATCCCGGCATTGCAGGGCCAGCGTTTCCAGTCCGCATGCTTCAAACGCCATGGCACCAATGTACTGCAACGCCGACGGAAAATTGACCTCCCGCAGGTAGGGACAGCGATAGAAAGCTTTTGCATCGATGAACCTGATGGTATCAGGCAGCTGAATCTTTGTGACTGGAGCAAACATAAATGCGCTTTGTTCCACAGTCGTAACCGGATAGCCGTTAATTTGCTCCGGAATTGTTACCACATCCCGAATGGGATCTGCTGCTGTATTTGGCGTGCGCATACTGTACTTGCTCTTGACAAATGCAGCCGTCCGATCGGGACAAAGCATGTACAAGTCACCGTCTGATTCCATGAATCCAGAGGAAACAAGGGTTTCCACGCCGTCAACCAGCGTGTAGTGATAGGAGGGACGGGGCGTTTTCCGCTGGATCTCATAGGTAAGCGTAAAGGTTCCATCCTTATTTCCCTTAATTTCTGCATCCGCCGCATCGTACTGCTTTGCATCATCAAGATCCGTCAGAACCGCCTCAAAGGTAACAGCTCGGTCAGAGCCGGTATTTTCTCCGGCGGCAAGAATCCGCTTGGTTCCTGCATCGTCCAGCCAGTATTCATTGTAGTTTTCCTGGTAATCCAGATGCTTGATATCCGGCACACAATGCAGGAACCAGGATTGTCCCACTTTATATTCTGAAAAGCGATCCCAGATGCCGTAGCAATCCTCCAGCTGCTCCAATGTGAGCCTTGGACCGATTGCCGGATCCTGTGACAGCATGCGCCTTGCCCGTTCACAGCGAACAGTGTCCTTTGCCGATTGCTCCGTTTCAAAGATAAACCGGCACAGGGCTTGTTCGGATTCAGACATAGCTGCATAGTCCGTGATGCACAGATCATAACGCAGGAACTTTTCCCACAAGCTTTCGTCTATAGGCATTTGATCTATCGGGCGTGCTGTTGCGGTATTAGGAATAGATGTCCCATGGACCAACAGCGGTGCAGCGTACATGGTGAGTACTACTGCGGAAAGTGCTGCAAGAATACGTTTCTTCATACCGAATTCCTCCATGTCAAGATTGTATAAATGAACGGTCTTCGTAATAGCATCCAATTCATTCAGAGTGGTATTGTCATGTCCGGTTCAGGGTGCGTCCGAACATGACTGGCATATCCATATCAAACGTCAGTGGGATTGTGTAATTCGGGGCGCAGTGTCTTCATCGGGCACCATTCTACATCCAGCCCAGGAACTAATCCGCAGCGGCTATGGACATACCCAGATCGTATTCCGGTGGTCTGCCATCCACTAGATAGTCATCCAGATACTCTGAACGGTCATATTCGTAACCAAGCCCGTTCATGATCAACATGCACGCAGTTTCTGCTTCATATTCCTTTTGTGCAAGGGAAAGATTTGCAATATCATGTTCCGGAATTGACAGCTTAAGCCAATTGATCTTTTTCAATTCCTCATCTTGCGGCAAGTGACCGCAAAGTAGGTGCCCGATCTCGTGGAAGATTGCAGCTGCTTTTTCCTCCAGTGACTTCTTGGCATTCACAACCATCGAATAATGTGTTTGTATATGTCCCCAGTTCTTTTTTATTATAGAAATGTTACAAACTCCACCCTCGATTAAACACTCGTAATTGCGTCATTATCAAAGAACCTAGAAGTAACTAAGCGCAGAATAATGTATGTAATTCATATATTATTCCTATACTATTCATACACATATATTCCTACACATTAAAAATAAAATACTCCTCGTTGTAAGAGTTCCTTAACTGGTACTCTTGCTTCGAGGTTTTTTCTTTTACAAGCTATTTTATTTTTTCTATCTCTTCTTTTAGCCACTCAAATTCCCTTTGAGTATAAACTTTTTCGGTGATATCAGAAATGCTATGGCCAACCATATATTTGATCGCATATTCGTCAACACCGTACTTCTTAGCCATGGTAACGAAGTGTTTGCGCCCATCGTGTGGTCTGTGTTCCGGGTTCAATTTAAGTTCATCTCGTAGCATTCTGAAGCCTTGTTTATATCGTGCATAAGTTAATGCAGTGTTCTTACTTCGGATGTTCTGATTCGTATAATTGAACAAATATAGACTTCCGAGTTTCTGTGCTTCTTTATATTTTCGTTCAACCAAGTGGTAAATCTTCGAATGAATAGGCACGACGCGGTCTGTACCGGCGTCGGTCTTTATACCACCACTAAAAGTTCCGTTCTCAAGGTCCACATTTTCCAATTTAAGCAAGCCCAGTTCCTGTGGGCGCCATCCGGAATAACACTGAATAAGAAGCACATCTACAAATAACTTATCATTGACATGCTCCCAAAGCAAGTTTATTTCATTGTCCGAAAAAGGAATATGCTCTTTCTTAACGGTCACGATTTCCTTTATAGTTTCCTCGCTAAGGTTAAACGATCTTGAGTAGTTTCGTTCTACCAACTATGGCTATTTTCAAAATACTTGCCTTTTCTTCTATGATGATGTATAATATATATATAATTATAGTACATACGAGTTGGATAATCATGACTGATATGCAACCGAAGAAAATGATCATACTTGATATTTTGGATATCCTGCGAAAGCATACCGATGAAGACCACAGACTTTCGCAGCAGCAGATACAGAATTTGATGGAATCTGAATACGGAATGAAAGTTGACCGCAAAACAGTCAGACGCAACCTTTCCAAGCTGATTGAATTTGGATTTCCTATTAAATATCGTGGCTGCGACTTTGAAAATGATGTTATTGTCCGAAACAGCAAAAACGGAGAAGAAGCGATACTGACAGACTGGTATTATGTTCATGAGTTTATGAATGGTGAGCTACGTTTGCTGATTGACAGCGTTCTGCTGACGGACGGACTGTCAAAAAAAGATCGTCTCAGCATGATTCGCCGCCTGGAAGGACTGTCAAGCAAGTATTTTCGTTCTGAAATATCTAAGATCGATATGGATATTTACGGAAAAGTTCTGAACAAGGAAATCCTGATGACTCTTGAAAATATCGGCAGCGCCATAGCGGACGGCAAGCAGATATCATTCCATTACTGCGACTGTGGACTTGACGGGAAACTGAAATTCAGGCTCGACAGCAGTGGCAAAAAGAAGCAGTATACCGTCAATCCCTATCAGGTTATCTCTCAAAACGGTCATTCTTATCTGATAGGTAACCTACCGAAGTATGATGACCTGACGCATTTTCGCATCGACCGCATCAAGGACTGTCAGGTGATTGATGTACCTGCTAAGTGATGTAGTATAATAAAACTTGACACTCAAACCTCAAAGGAATAAAATAGGAAAAGAAAAAAGGGAGGAAAAAGGGATGTCAGAAAATAAACAATATGAAAATGAGTACAAGGTGCAGGTAGTAAAGCTTGCAAAAAAGATAGGTGCGGTAAAAGCAGCGAATGAACTTCAAATTCCTGTAAATACGCTGTACGGCTGAATCAGAAAAGCAAAGAGCGGAAGTCTTGATATTGGCTGCGGAGAACGCAGCCCGGAAGAATCTCTGAATATCGCAGAAGAAAACCAGCAGCTGAAAAAGCGGATCAAAGCATTGGAAAAGGAAAACAAGCGCATAAGCGAAATGAATGCGTTTTTGGAGGATGCAGCGGCTTTTTTCGCTGCCAGCCGTCAGAAATCAGGAAAGAACAAAGATTGATGTATATTGCGATTCGGACAGATGACGGCAGAAACATCGGAAAAATCAGTTTTTACTGCAGCACGCTGCAAGTCAGCAGACAGGCGTTTTACGATTATCTTGAGCGTAAGGGAAAGCCCTGGAAGTATCAGCCACTTGCTGACGCTATGCTGAAAATTCATGATGAGGACGAAGAAAATGCTGATTATGGCAGAGTACGTATGTATCAGGCCCTTAAGTACAGAAAAGAAGTCGGCAAACTTGATGGTATCAAAATCCCGTGTGAAGCAACCGTTCGCAGCGTGATGGAGCAGATAAACCTGATTCATAAACCCAAACGAAAGCCCAACGGAATCACCAAAGCAGACCGTGAAGCCCGTAAATCAGACGATCTTCTGAAACGTGATTTCACAGCAGATGCACCTTTGAAAAAATGCGTTACAGACATTACTGAAATCAAGGCAAAAGACGGAAAGCTGTATGTTTCGGCGATTTTTGATTGCTATGACCTGATGCCGAATGGTCTTGCCATGGCAGATCATATGCGAGCTGAACTGTGCTGTGAAACACTGAAAAATGCGAGCTTGCGGTATCCTGATATTTGCGGAGCAATTATACATTCCGACCGGGGCAGCCAGTATACAAGTTCTGCGTACAGAACTGCTATTCAAAAATACGGCATTGTTCAGAGCATGAACAGTGCTGGAGGAAGATGCCATGATAACGCAAGATGCGAGAGTATATGGGCAAGAATGAAGGAGGAATTGTTTTATAACAGAGGAAGAAGATCCGAAAATTATACGATTGAAGCATTAAAAACGATGGTCTGGCGATATTTCATGAGCTACTGGAGCAACCGCAGAATCTGCTCGGCGATCGGTGGCATCCCACCAGCTGTAAAACGGCACAGGTTCTATTCTGCTTTGACTATCGCTGCTTAACTTCAAAATCCTTGCGGTTAATGTGTCAAGTGTTATTGACAATTTCATTTTGATATTGAAGATAAATTCAGTATTACTGACAAACTCAAAGAGGCATATGAAAAGGAAAACTTTTTTGATATGTATATTATTGCTATGATTTTCCTCAAATAAGAAATCACATTGCTCACGGTAGTATGATCTCAATTTCTGAAGTAGATGCGTATGAGTTATTATCTGATATCTACTATATTATAACTCAATTAATATTGCCATTACATAGTAGAAGGATGATTGTGGAGTTTCTGAAAGAGAGCCTGCGCTTTTCCTGCGATTACAGACTCATCACCGGCATTATTACACTGGATAACCTGAAAGATGCAAATATTACTGATTTCGAACTGGAAGGCATCAACTCCTATGTGGAGCAGTATTATGTGGAGCAATATGAAGAAATGATGATAGGTGTAACAGTTCGGGAATTGTCTGATGGTCGTTGTCGCTGTTCGATGCGCACAAGCGGCAATATTTCTGCAAATGATATTTGCGCAGAACATGGCGGAGGTGGTCATTTCCACGCTGCGGTCTGTGAGCTGGACGTACCGCCAGAGGAAGCAAGGGCAATCATGGAAGAAACTTGCAGGAAGCATCTGACAGAAAGCGGCGATAAAGATGGCAAGACCGAAAATGATACTGTTTGACTACGGCGGAACGATCATGTATGAGCCCAGTTTTGAACCAGCTACATGATGGTGCTCGTTCATGTCATTTTGACTGGGTAAAACTGTTCCGTCAGGAGTGCGTGGACAACAATGTGACTTCTGTTTTCTGCGGAACAGGCAGACGTTTCGTCAAGGACGGAAAACTATATAAGCTGGAAGGAAAAATCCAGACACAGCAAGCGCGTAAATCAGGAATGAGTTTTCAGGGAAAACCGATACACTTTGACCTATATGACGATATGGGTTACCCGATCCCCGGTGATGACAGGCACAAACCGACATACCGTGAGTGCTGCAACACCTGCGGCATGTAAATGAGCTGTAACGGATGCTTTCGGTGCAGAAGTGGAAATATAGATAATCTGCATGATCATTTGACATTAGATGGAAGTCTGCCCCTTTCATATAGGTTCCTCGCGTCCTTATTATATCACAGGAACTGACCGCTTTCTATATTTTTATTATTTACCGCACTGAATATTTGCATATACGTTGTTTTCTCATTTTGCTCAGGGCTATCGAGAAAAAATGAAGGGATTATTATGAAATCACTGAAAAAACGAATGATGACGTTACTGACGTCTATGATTTTCATTGTTGGCATGATTACTGCACAGCCATTTCGGTATGCAAATCTGACTGCTTTCGCTTTACAGAGATCCGGTGATTGGATGTGGGACAGTGCAAGTGATGGTTCAGCTGTGGTTTGCGATTATTTAGGATTAGATGAAAGCGTTACAATTCCTACGCTTGTTTTTACAGGCAACAGTGCAGAAGGTAAACCAGTGACAGTGATCGGTGCTATCGGAGATTCATTTCAGCCCAACAACTCGGTTAAGACAGTAAGAATCCGGAGCAATCTTACAGGCATGATCTGTAGTCCATTCTGTATGTGGAAGGGACTAAATCAATTTACAGTCGATGATGACAGTAAGTTTTACTGTGATATAGACGGTGTGCTGTTTAACAAAGACAGGACAAAGCTAGTATGTTATCCGGCAGGCAGAAAGGGAGACTATATCATTCCTGACGGAGTGACTTCTATAAGCTACAGAGCTTTCGACGGCTGTTCTGGTCTGACTTCAATAACAATACCAGATAGCGTAACAAAGATTGAAAAAAATGCTTTTATGCACTGCTCATCATTGCAGTCAGTGTCACTTCCAGACAGTGTAATCGAAATTGAAGAAAATGCATTTAGAGGTTGTTCTGCTCTATCCACAATCAACATAGGGAGAGGTATCAAAACGCTTCAAGGTATTTTTCAGGATTGTACCTCATTGACTTCAGTGACAATTCCCGAAAATGTTGTGGCTATAGGTAGTGCTTTTGAGGGATGCAGTAATCTGATTTCAGTAAAACTTCCGAAGAATGTAACTTCACTCTCCGGTACCTTCAGCGGATGCACGAAACTGCTTTCCATAGAATTACCCGAGAGCATGACAAAAATCGGAATTAAAACATTTTACAACTGCAAAAACCTGAGTTCAGTTAGTATCCCAGCTCATGTCACTGATATACAGGATTCAGCCTTTGAAGGCTGTTCTGGTCTGACTTCAGTGACCATGCATGATGAATTGAAAATGATTGGGAGCTATGCCTTTCGTCAATGTACCAGCTTGACAGATGTCATAATTCCGAAAAATGTAAACGGTATTGGTGGTGAAGCATTTTCGCTCTGCACCAATTTAAAATCAATCACGATTCTTAGCCCAAGTTGCATCATTGCCGATGGCTACGCAACGATCAGTAATGAATATTCACACAGTCTTGTAAGGTATATTTATAACGGTGTGATCTATGGCTATGCTAATACGGGTACTCAGAAATATGCACAACAATACAGATGCAAATTTGTATCTCTGGGAAGTGATTATGAATATGAATACAGACTTAACTCCGACAAACTGAATGTAACACTTACAAGATATATTGGCTCAGATACAAAGATCGTCGTGCCAGCTTCTGTCTTAGGGCGTTCTGTTACAGCTATTGGAAGCGGAACCTTCAAAGGAAAGAAATTGATCATCTCTGTTACGATATCAGAAGGCATCACAGAAATTGAAAACTCAGCTTTCACTAGATGTAGCAAGTTATTTTATGTATCAATCCCAGGTAGCGTAAAAAGTATCGGAAACTGTGCTTTTGAAAGTTGTTCAGGACTGAATAACGTTGTTTTAACGGAGGGCCTCAAAACAATTGGTAACTTTGCTTTTTCAGGTTGTTCAGATTTGCAGGCAATAATGATACCGGAAAGCGTGACAAGCATTGGTGAAGGCGCTTTTTCCGGTTGCACAAACCTTACTATCATGGGATATACAGGTTCCGCCGCTGAGCTCTTCGCTAACGAAAACAGCATCCCGTTCAAGTCACTTGGAGAAGCTTCGACACCCCTCCTTGGTGATGTCAATATGGATGGAACATTCAATATTGCAGATGTGATCTTGCTTCAAAAATGGCTACTTGCCGTACCGGATACGCATCTAGCCAATTGGAAGGCGGCCGATTTCTATGATGATCATGTGCTGAATGTTTTTGACCTGTGCTTGATGAAACGAAAACTGATTTATGGATATGCTGACAGAGGTGATTGACAAATGAAATTAACAATGCTATTTAGTGCGATTTTGATAATATTCATGTGCCTGTCTGGGTGTCAAGTAAACAAAGTGAACAACAGCGAGTCTCAAAACACCGATATGACAGCTGAAACGATTGAAGAATCTAAGTCGGTGAAAATGAATTCAGTTGATTATAGCTCTGTTTATGATAGCTATCTGTTTGACACATTGATAGAAACATATGGTCTTTCGGCGGCTACCGCAGAAAATGCAACATCTGATAATTTGAACATACCACATAATGAGTTATTAGGAATTGTAAGTGCGTTGGTCTACGATTTTGAAAATGACGGAGCATCTGAACTGCTTGTTCTGACTCGTGAAAGTGCTGGAGATTACAGTTGTAAATGTTACTTAACTCTATATGCATACGAATCGGAAATGGTGGTCAGAGAAGACAGAATTCTGCTTGACGAATATGCGATTACTTACGGCGGCGAGCATGGAGATATATTTGAACTCAGTATTTACGGAGATACGATAGTTCAGTCACTTGAGACACGCAGATATGCGTCATACGGACCTGATGCGCTATGTAATGAATATACATTCATAGATGTGACTGACAACAAATTCTCTAAGCTTGTCTTAAAAGCTAACGCATTGCAAGTGGAAAACAAAAATTACGGTGAAATGCTCTATCATTGTGAGGAACTTTGTAGAAACAGTATGTATGGTGGCTGCGCCTATTATGCAGATAAAAATGAGATAAAAAGTGCCAACGCTTGTATCAATGACATGCTGTCTCAAAGGAACTTCGATTGGTTTGGTGGCATACAAATTGACGATAATCAGGTATTTATGCTTTCCTTCACAAAAGAACCTGATGTGAAAATCTGTGATTACGATAGGTATGAAGGATTTAAAACAACAGATTATACAGGTTTTCGCCAAAAAGCTCTTGATGCAGGTTATCTGCCAGAGATTCCTGCAGCAACAGAGATTACAGAGCCTTCTTCTGAAAAAGGAACGACTACAGAGTATTTTTATGATACATATTCCGCTGAGATGATCGTATGCAAGAAAAAAGGAGAAATCAGGGGAAACGGTGTTGAAGGATGCATCGCTGTATTTGATGAGCGGCGTGGAGACTATTCGTATACAGGAACAACATTGGAAAACAAGATGCAAGTTGTAGCTGTCCGTTGCTACATTTTGAAAGGTCATACATGGTATGACTTATATGATATTGATTACAACACTTACTACGGCTGGGTAGACGAGCAATACATTACATTTTATGATGAATCCACACAGACTGCACCATCTGTAACAACAACAGTGACAACAACAATTACAACAACGGCAACCACAACAACAGCAGAGCCGATTGGTACAAGCTGGCAGGCGGCGTATCGCATTGTGATTGACAATTATAAAAATTCGGAAGAATTTGAACCGGATTATATGTGGGATCTGAGAGATATTGATGGTGATAATGTCCCAGAACTGTTTGTTTCAAAGGGGGGTGAACTTCGGGATTCCGTATCTCTGTATAGCTATGACGGACAAAAAGCAATCCCTGTTGAACGCGCAAATGGAAGAAACAGCAATCATTATGGCTCATTTGGAATTGTCGGTATTTTGTCAAATGCTATGATTAGAAGCGGATATCATGACCATGGCGTGGATTTCTATACGTTTTATCAATATGCTGATCACTCAGTTACAGAATTCGGAACATATTACAATAATGCTGATTTCGCAGAACAAGGCGGGCTTTTGCCGGATTATAAGGTGAACGGTGAATATGTAACGCCTGATTTTTATCATGCTGTTATTCCTGATTGCACAGGAATGGAGTATATAGGACGTAAATACAGCTTTGACGATGTTTTGCCATTGGAATAATATAATTGATGAAAAATGACAGAAAGGAGATATTATGATTATAAGAAAGTTTTTTTCCATAGTGATTACAGTATGTTTGAGCTTGGCAAGCATACCGCTAATACCTCATAGCATGATTGCTGAAGCGGCAACCACCACCTCTGGTACTTGTGGCGACAACCTGACATGGAATTTTTCAGATGGTGTTCTGACGATTTCTGGTGTTGGCACTATGATGGAGGGAGAATTGTACTCCGACTACCCGTGGGCAGATATTCGCCTTAGCATCACAGAGGTTGTGATTGAAGAAGGCGTCAAAAGCATTGGAAAGGATGCATTTAGGATTGCAATGGCCCTAACTTCCGTTCATCTTCCGTCGAGCGTGGAACGCATCAGTGAGAGTGCATTTGCTGATTGTGATAGGCTTATGTCCATTGCTGTTGCTACAAGCAATCCTTATTTCGCAAGCAGCAACGGAATATTATATAATAATGATAAGACTACTTTGCTGATATATCCAGGAGGCAAGAGTGAAAAATGCTACATCATTCCTGATGGTGTAACGTCAATTGGAAATTACGCATTCTATAGCTGCGACAAACTCAAAACCGTCACGATTCCTTCCAGCGTGAAGAAAATCGACGCTTATGCGTTCCGGCTCTGCGAAAGTCTGATTCAGGTCAATACTACAGACGGGCTTATTAGCATTGGCGACTATGCCTTTGCCGGATGTCGTGCTCTCAGGGCATTCAATACTCCTGGAACGGTGACGAGTATCGGGGCATATGCGTTCAGTTCATGTACCCGATTGAAAACTGTCAATCTTCCGGATAGTCTGACAAATATCGGTAAGTTTGCATTTTACAGCTGCGATGAACTTGAAAACATTCATATTCCTGAAAGTATCATAACTCTCAACGATGGCGTGTTCGGACGATGCGAAAGTCTAAGCTCCATCATCATTCCAAAAAATATCACAAACATCGGCTATTACGCTTTTGGCTATTGTCAGAAGCTTTCCTCGGTTGTGATATTCGGTGATGTGGAGAGTATCGGGGATATGGCATTTGCCGGCTGTACTAGTCTTGCCACCATTGCCATAAATGGCCCCGAAAGCGAGATTTTTGATGCTGAAAGCACAATTAACAGCAATGTTGTGATTTACGGTCACAGCGGTTCAACCGCACAGAGCTATGCGAAAAAATATGATAGACTTTTTCATGAGCTATTAAGCGGTACCTGCGGTGATAATGTGGAATGGATACTCACTCCAAACGGCACACTGACAATTGCGGGAAATGGAGCAATGAAAAATTCTCAAGCATTTTATAACTACAATGCGCCGTGGCGTGATGAATTCCTTACGAATGTCATCATTGATGATGGCGTTACAGGAATAGGCGCGTTTTCCTTTAAGGATTGCTTCGATCTGAAACAGGTTGCCATCCCTGACAGCTTGACGAGTATTGGAGGATATGCATTCTGCAACTGTGAGGCTCTCATGTCATTAAATATTCCAGCAAGTGTAGTACATATCGGTGAACTCGCCTTTGAGGATTGTAGAAGAATGGGATCTGTCGGAATAGAAAACCCCGACTGTGAGATTTTTGGTGCGAAAGATACACTGTACCCTGGTTCAGTAGTTTATGGCTACAAGAGTTCTACAGCAGAAAGCTATGCCAAAGAATATGGCAGAAAATTTGTGGAGTGCAATATCGGATCCTGTGGCGAATCGCTTACTTGGAAGTATCTGGATGGAGCGCTTACAATCTCTGGTACTGGTGAAATGACAGATTATTCCTTTATATCTTCTCCTCCGTGGAAAAAGTATCAGGACAAAATCACAAAAGTAATCATCGAAGAAGGTGTGGAAAATGTCGGCGATTGGGCATTCAGATATTTTAATAACATCAACTCTGTCATCATTCCTGATAGCATAACAAGTATTGGAACATGGGCGTTTGGAGACTGCTATCAGCTTACCTCTGTGATCCTTCCAGAAAACGTAACTAAAGTGGATATTGTTGCCTTTGAAAATTGTTGTAATCTGCAATCTGTTTCAATCTATAATCCAGATTGTGAGATTTATGGTCATCGGAATACCATTCCATCTGACATAATCTATGGTTATCAAGGCTCTACAGCGGAAAGCTATTCAAAGAATTATAGCATTTCGTTTATCCCACTTGATACTTTCCTTGTAAAAGGTGATGTCAATGCTGACGGAATATTTGATATTGCTGACGTAGTATTACTTCAAAAATGGTTGCTTGCAGTTCCTAACACGCATCTTGCCGACTGGAAGGCAGCTGACTTCTGTGAAGATGAGAAACTGGATGTATTCGATCTCTGTTTGATGAAGCGTAAGTTGATAAACGGATAAAATAACAGGCACTGTGGATGAGCAAGTGTAAGAAGTATCACATTAGCGCCCACAGCCCCTAAAATTTTATTTTTATAGCAATTGGTACATGTGATAATGATAGGGCAATTATTCTTTACGATATAATAATCACAGGAGATGAAATTAAGTGTTTATATCATTTGAAAATACACATAGATGTGACTATAAATGCATCGTCTGTGGTGAGACAACAGTTACTGAACTCTCAATCTTAAGGCAGCAAGGTGGTATCTTTATGGATTAGGAATTATAAATATCTAACTTTCCCTTGCTGTTAAATGCACCCTCTCCAATTTTCAATCAGAAACGATAGCTTTTACTCCAAACAAAAATGCACCCCCTGACCATTCAGAGGGTGCATTGTATCAAAATTGGAGTCTTTAGCCAATACAAAGCACGTAAAACTGGCGTTTGCCGGGTTTGCGTGCTTTTTTCGTTTTTCGGCAGAATGGGGCTGAGGGCACTATGCGGGCACTACGCCTGCAAAAGCATACTACAAAATACTGCAAGCCGTATGGTGCAAGCGCACTGTGCGGCTTTTTTTATGCCTGCTCTTTTGCCGGAGTATGCTTTTTCAGAATCACATCTGACACACAGTTTACCACCTGTTCCTTACCCTGCTCCAGAATGTGCTCATAAATATTCAGCGTGGTTGTAACGCTCTTATGCCCCAGCCATTTACTAATGGTTGTAATGTCAATGTTCTGCATGCACAGCACAGAGGCAAGGGTGTGCCGGAACGCATGGGGGTTGATGTGGGGCAGATTGTGCCGCTTGGAGAATGCCGCAAGCCAGCCTGTGGGGCTGTCCGGATTCATGGGGTATCCCACCTTGCCAGCCTCCTCCCGTATAAACAGGAATTCCGCCCGCTGACTGTGGAGCTCTCCGCTGCCGGTGGAAATCTGTAAGTAGCTGTTCCAGGATGCGCCATAGGTCTGCCGCAGTGTTTCCCATTCCTCCCGGTATCTGCGCAGCAGCTGTGCGGTTTCCTCCGGGATACGGATGACACGGGCGGAGGTTTCTGTTTTGGTGGTATCCTCATAAACTCCCAGCTTCCGGGAGTACAGCAGATTGTTTTCAATGCGCAGGGCGCCTGCCTGCAAGTCAACTGCTGACCATTTCAATCCCATAATTTCACCCCTGCGGCATCCGGTCACAAGCAGCAGATGGGTAATAACCTGCCATTTCAAGGGCTCCTGCTCCAGCGCATCCCGGATTCGTTCCAGCTCCTCCGGCTGAAAGTAATTGACCGGGTGGGAGCGGGCAGATTTCGGCTTGTTTACCACCTTTTCCGCCGCATTGAAGGGCACCAGCATTTCCTTTTCTGCCTGCGCTAGAATGGATGCAATCAGCCGGTGATACTCCAGTACGGTTTTTTCTGCAAGGGGCTTTGTGCTGACCTGAAAGGAGAACAGCGCCGCCTTGTCCATCTCCAGAGCCTCCGCCAGCCGTTCGGCGCACTGTGCCTGGATCCGGTTTCCTTTGCACAGGCTGGTAATGGTGGTGGGAGAAACGCCGGAGCAGGCTGCAAGCCTTTCCCGTGTCAGTTGCTTTTGCGCCATGACAGCCCGGAAGTCTGCAATCGGGGCGGCCACGCCGGAAGAGGTGCGCACGCCTGCCTGCCGGAGCTGGTTATAAAAAGCGGTCAGGTGCTGGGGGCGAAGCTCCGCCAGTTTGATATGCCCGATGCCCGCATTGATCCGTTGCAGTAAGTCCTGGTATCGTTCCAGTGTACGGCGCTTTCTGCCTGCCTGTTCCTTGCATTGCATGGCATATGCCGCATACTGGGCAAAGGTCTGTCGATTGTCTGGGGCATAGCCCTGCCTGCACTGCTCCTCAAACAGCAGCGCCTGCCGCTGCACTTCCTTTTCCGCTTGCCGTCTGGTCATGCCGGGAGCAGGCTTGAAGGTCATTTCATAGGGCTTCAGCTTGTTCCCCTCCAGGTCATACCCCCTAGAAACCCGGATCCGGTAAGAGATCACATTGCCTGCTTTGTCATGTCTGTGTACATCTGTGTACAGGTGTGTACATTGGAAAATCCGGAAATGTACACACCCGCAACCCACATAAAATAGGGCTTTGCGGCACTTTTCAACAGGAGTTGTGTACATTGTGTACATGGGGGTAGGGGGTGCGGCATGTGCCGGGCAGCTCCTTCTGCCCCACAGGGGTTCCATCCCCCTTGCACGCTTTCGTACAACTTTTTCTCTCTTGTTCCTGTCTATGATGCATCAAACAAACAGCATGCCGGAGGCGGCAACCATCCGGCATGCGGAAAGCAAGAAAAGACCCGAAAAATCTATACTTGCCCGCTCCTAGTATAGCACGCTTTTGGAGCGATGGCAATAGAGAGGAGCTTACATGAACGAAAATACATTCCCCGAAATGCTGACTATCGCCAAAGCCGCAGAGCGCTCCGGACTGTCGGAGTATGCGGTGCGAAAGTTGGCACGGAGCAGGCAGGGGCGCAGCTTCACTGTCAAGCTGGGCACCAAGTATCTGATTAACTGGGGCAGGTTCTCCGCCTTTTTCAATTGCGAGGCGCAGGAGCCTATGCCCGACCCATGCAGGCGCATTCGCCCTGTGCAGATTGAGGGGGTGGGCAGATGATTGACATTTTGCAGTATCTCCCCACCGGAGGCATGGAGAATGCTATTTCACAAAGTGCCCTTGCTGCCCTGCTCCGGGTGGATAAGCGAACCGTGCGGGCATTGGTATACCGGGCACGGTGCAAGGGGGCGGTGATCTGCTCCACGCCGGATGCAGTAAACTGTGGGTATTACCTGCCGGAATGCCCGGAGGATGCGGTTCCCTATGTGCGGTTCCAGCAAGCGCGGATCCGCAGCGCCCGCCTTGCACTTCGCAGCGCAGAGCTGTATACAGGAGGGGAGGAGGCATGAATCAGGAGCTATTCAAATCCTACGTGGATATGATCTCGGAGGGAAACGGCGCACGCTTTCTGGAAAAGATGCCGCCCCAAGCCTTGCAGAAGGAGCTGGATAATCTATGCCATGCAGCCCTGCTTGCGCCGGACGTGGAACAGGGACACACCTTTTTAGAAAAGCTGATGGAATATGCATTCCGGGAGCAGCTGCCCAAAAAGCGGCTTGCCGTCTTGCGGGTAGCCTCGAAGCGTGCAGAGAACGTATACCAGGCGGGCGGATGGCTTCCGATCGTACAGGGGCAGGAGCGGGAACAGCCTGCTCCGCTTCCGTTTCCGGAAGATGTGTTCCCGCCTATGCTGGAACTGTACGGGGACAGCGTGGCAGCCAATGTGCAGGTAGATCCGGCGATGATTAAAACTGCCATGCTTGGGGCGTGTGCCCTGACCATGCAGGGAAAGTACCAGATTACATACCCCTCCGGTAACGGGCATCGGGAGCACTTATGCCTGTACCTGGTGATCGTAGGAAATCCGGGAGAGCGGAAAAGCAGCTGTTTCAGCCTTGCATTGCTGCCGGTGACCCGATGGCAGCACAGCCAGCGGGAATACTACAACGATCTCTTGACCAAATACCGGGTCAAGCAGAAGATTGCCCAACGGGAAATAGACGGCATCGAAAAGCAGCTTGCCAGTCAGAACCTCACTGACAAGAAACGGGGTGAACTGGGGGACAAGCTGACGGCGCTGGAGTTGAGCCGCAGCCAATGCAAGCCGCCGATTTCGCCGGAGATCCTTGCCACAGATACCACAGTGGAAGCCCTGTTCAAGCTGATGGAGCGCACGGGAGAAACTGCCGGGATCTTTTCGGAGGAGGCGGATTCCCTGAAAATCGTTGCCGGACTGTACAACGGCGGCACAGTGGGAAATCTGGAGTTGTTGCTGAAAGCATATGACGGCAGCGGATGCAGCCGGATCCGGAGCAGCGACAACCAAAGCCAATACCTGCATGAGCCGGTGCTTTCTGTCTGCTTATTCTCCCAGCCTTCCTTGTATGAAGACACGTTCAACAATGCGGAAATGCGGGGGCGGGGGTTAATCGGCCGTATGGTGGTATGCTTTCCGGCACAGAAGGCCGGTACCCGGAATGTGCGGAACAAAAGCAGAATTGACCCGGAGGCGCTGCATGCGTACTGTGAATTACTGGGCACCTTTGTGGACAAGCCAAGACCGGAGCCGGGCAGTATGCCGGTGATCCAGTGGACGCCGGAGGCGGCAGAGGTGATGCTGGACTATTTGCAGGAGCTGGAAAACAGCATGCAGAAGGGCAGGACAATGGAACAAGCTACGGATTATACCAGCAAGGCAGGCGGCGTTGCCCAGCGGTTTACCGGGATCCTGCATATGCTGTGGACGCAAGACCCGCAAAAGCCGGTCACATTGGACACGGCGCAGCGGGCAATCCGGCTGCACCGGTATTATTTCCGTCAGAAGCAGGTTGCAATGGAGCAGGAGGAGACACAGGAGCAGGCGCTGGCGGCTCGGGTTATGGAAAAGGTGCTGAACATGACAAAGGGCACCTGCAAGGCGTATATATCCGAGCGGGAATTGCATCAGCGCTTAAGGCACACCAAGAACCTGGAAAAGCGCTCCGGCCTGCGGGATATGCTGGAGCTGCTGGAGGCAAGGCACCTGCTCCAGATCGTAGAGGAGCGAGGGAAAAGCGCTGTGATTTTCCTAAACCCGAATTACACCCCCTAAGGGGATGTACACAATGTACACACCTTATGTTGAAAACCCGGAAAAATCCCGAAAAACTGGTGCTAGAGGGTGTGTACATTTTCAGAAAAGCCAATGTACACACCATGTACACGCATGTACACAGGTTTTTCTCAACCCCAAAAGGTGTGTACATCTGTGTACATCCTGTGTACATCGCAAAACTCGGGAATGTACACACCCGCAACCAACGTAAAATAGGGCTTTGCAGCACTTTTCAACAGGAGTTGTGTACATTGTGTACATGGGGGTAGGGGGTGGTAAAACACCACCCATCAAAGAGGGAACAATGAAGCCCCCTGATACAGGGTGGTATGCTGTCCTGCTCCGGAGTTACTAAAAATACGAATTTATGAGAAAGGAGCAGCCAATGACAAATGAACAGCTTGCGGCATTGATCCAGGCAGGGGACGCACCGGAGCTGCTGCCCATTCTGTGGGAGCGCACCAAGCGGTATTTGTACAAGCTGGCAGGCAGGGCATACAGTGCTTATAAGGAAAGCTGTGATCGGGCAGGCATTGTAATGGATGACTTGCGGCAAGGCTGCTATGAGGCGTTTCTGCAAGCGGTAGGGGCATATAAGCCGGAAAGCGGTTTCGCCTTTCTGTCCTTTACCGCATACCCATTCAAAAACGTGCTGCATAGCATGCTAGGGATCCGTACAAGGCGCAGGGATCCTTTGAACGAATGTAGCAGCCTGGATGCTCCGGCAGACCCGGAGGGGGAAAGCACCTTCCTGGAGCTGCTGCCGGATCCGGAGGCACTGCCCATCTATACAGACCTGGAGGAGCAGGAGGACGCCGCCGCCGTGCATGCCGCTGTAGAGCGCCTGAAAAGCCCTGTACAGCGCCGTGTAATATGCTTGTGTGATTTCTCCGGCATGAGCCAGAAAGCCGCTGGGGAGGCGCTGGGCGTGTCTGGGGAGCGGGTGCGGCAGATTCGCCGGGCTGCACTGCGGGAACTGCGTAAAGATCCGGTTTTGCAGCAGCTGTATTTAGAGAATTGCCGCCACAGTGAGCAGCTGCACCTACAGCGCATAGAATTCCGCCCAGACCTGCATGCACTGTACACACCCTAGCAGAGCCGCCTGCAAGCCCCACAGCGGCGTGTGTCTGCATGGTAGTATAATTTCATGGGTAAGCACAGAGAGCCTTTACAGGGGCGCTGCGTTGGTCTGTGGGGCTTCCCAGAGAAACCTGGAGCGAGGAAGCATGCGGGGACATGTTGAACCGATTCCATAAATTGAAACTGGACAGAAAGACCCCGCCGGAGCAGGACGCTCTGACGGGGTTGTGTGTTATAGAGTGGATTGTTCCCCCAGCATATCCAGATGGCGGCGGTACCGCTTGGGAATGTTGATGCCTACCAGGTAGCCGATCTGGTGCAGAAATTCCGAGATCGTGGAAAACCCGTCCTTGTAAAAGCGCTCTATGCGCTTGTCCTTGAAGGGAATCCCCTTGTACTCCGGTGGGCATACAAATGTCCAGTCCGCCCCGTCCCGGTCAAAGACGATCCGGAAAAACTGGTCTATGTCCGTGTCCCGGAAGCCGGCTTTCATCAGTAGAATATGGTGCTCCACTCCTTCATCAATCTGGCTTAGTATTGCGGTTTCCCCATCAAAGGAAATGGCGGCAAGCATGGGCTCGTTCTGCGCCATTGCCGCATCCACCTCTTGGGGGGACGGATATTTAATCAATTGCATGGCTGTTCCTCCTCCTCGTATTCGAGAATGTCGCCAGGCTGGCAGGCGGCATCTGCACCGAGATCGACGGCAATCTGATTTTCAACTGCTCTGTTTAAAAACTTATTCAAGCTTTCGCCTTGCCGTTCAGCGTGATGCAAAATTTCGGCTTTTCTGCCTTTGGGCACCTTCATTTCCAGCCGATCATATGCCTTTTTATTGTACTTTGCGTTTGCTCTTTGCCGTGCTTCACTAACCGACAAAATGAATCCCCCTCTTGTCTTATGCCGGAACACTGTCCATATACAGCTTGTCAGGGCAGATATCGACTTCATTTCCATTCTGATCTTTCCAAGTAACTGCGCCGCATTCAATATACACCGCATTAAAAAAAACAGTGTCTTTTAGAAAAGTAAATACTGGCTTTGCCAGCAATGGGGAAATGTCCCCGATGCGCTTCTCGCCGTTATCAAATTCGAGCAGCAGCCTGTAATTGCTGAGTGGCTGAACGCTGATAACTGTTTTCATGCAAGCACCTCCTTGTATCAAAGAAAGAGCCTTATTTCAAAGGCTCGATCTTAAAAAATGGTTCACCCTCCTGTGCCAGTTTCCAGTTTGCATCCAGTTCGTCGCGGTGAATCTCAATCCATGCTTCTACAAGTTTTCTTTGTTTCTTTGGGATGCTGCCGTCCAGTAACTCACCGTCTAATGTGAAACATGCAGTATCATTGTTATAAACAGCATGGATATGAGGCGGATTGTGATCGTCGTAGTACATGCGGATCAAGATTCCGTAGAACATTGATATTGTGGGCATTTGCTCACCTTCTTTCTATGTATGATTATACACTGGAAATGTACTATCGTCAATACATAAAATGCACAATATCGATAGTACATATTTGTACAGAATATATATTGAAAATGTACTGTCGACAGTGTATAATATCAATAGTGAGACACAGAAAGGAGGTGATCCCATGAATCGGGCGGCAGAAGCGCTTTACCTGTTGATGCTGAACAGCGGAAAGCTGGACACGGCAGAAACGGAGCAGGCATTTTACAGTGCCTACGATTATATTCTGGACATGGCGGAATGTGAGGAAAACGGCGAGGAGCGGGGCAAGGTATTTGACCTGCTTGCCAATGTGGAAAACCAGGCAAGAAGGACAGCCTTTCAGCTGGGCATGCACACAGCGTTAGACCTGCTCCGGCGATAACACAAGAAGCGCCCTCCCGCAAAGCCTGACAAGACCCGGGAGAGCGCACCACAAGCGGCAGTTTCCCGCCGCCCTGCTCCAGTAGTATAGCATGGAGCGGTGAAACTGTCAAGCGTGAAAGGAGTAAAAACGATGGAAAGTATTTTACAACAGGCAAAGGCGGACTGGCTCGACCGGCAACGGCGGCAGCTGTTCTGCCTGTGCTATCTGGATGCATACAACACCAGCAAGCCCTCCGGCTTTGGGTGGAGCCATGACAAGCGGCTTGTCATATGGGGAGCTGTCCGGGACTTTATAGCATATGCCGGCGGGGAAAACTATCTGTCTCCGGCGTTTGTGCCGAGATACTTATACAGCGGCGTTTTAGAATGGTTCGTAATGCATGGCACATTCCCGGAAAATCTGACCGCAACCAGATTGCAGCATAGGGTTCAAAGGAATCTTCCGGGAAACTGGCAGAAGAATGTTCACCAGCTTGCACAGGAGGAGCTTCTTATTCTTTACAGCTTTGTTGCGGAGAACGGGGAAAGGCTCTATACGGAGCAGGAGCAGGACGAAGCGGCGGAGAAACTCCGGGAGCTGTTGACACTGTACGAGGGAGGCGCTGCACAATGAGAGATCCGGAAATGATGGTAACGCCACAGGAGGCACGAAAGCTGTTTGAAGAAAGTACGCTGTTTGACATGCAGCAAGCCTATTTGCTGCATGAGGCATACCGGCGACAGTATACCGATGAATCCGGTAATCAGGAATGGGAAGACACCCGGCTGCTTTCCTTCCTGTACTACATAGGGCGGATACAAGGCATCCGGGAAGAACGGTACCGCCGGAGGAAAGCCCACAGTATGCGGGGCAGGGGATCCGCTCAAAATTGAGCAATAGTACTGCAAAGCCGTCCGGCGTAATCCGGGCGGCTTTTGTGACCTCGGGGTCACAAATCTGTGGGCAATTTAGCGGCGATGTCAATTGCTTCTCTCCGGTGACGGGTTGTGACGGGTTGTGACGGGTTTGCAGGGTTTTCTATATACTATATATTTTTTTCTTCTGAAATTTTCATATGATAGAATAGAAAAAACCCGTCAACCCGTCACAACCCGTCACACTCATGCACCAGCATGACAGAGGGTTCAGAGGGTTAAGAGGGTTTTCTATATACTATATATATTTTTTCTTCTGAATTTTTTATGATATTTTCTTCTTGCAATGTCTCAAAAATGCGGTCAATTACTCCGCTTTTACACCAGCGATTAAATCTGACATAAATTGTGTGCCAATTTCCGTATTCGTTCGGCAATGCCCTCCATTTACAGCCGTTTTCGATTATATACAGTAATGCACACAAAAAATCATAATTTGATACTTCTGGCTTTCTGCGAGGTGTGGGCATCAAATGCTCTATTTTCGCAAATTGTTTTTCTGTTAATCTCATGTGTTCATTATATCATATTTATTGTCAAATTGCAATAGTTTTATGTGAACAGGCTCTAATAAGCACAATCACAAACGCGCACTCGCTCTCACTGCCAGAAAGTTGGTCAGGTTAGTCTATACACTGCTGAAGACTAACCGCCTGTATGTCCCGCCGGAGGAGTATTGATCCGGCACCTCCAGCCCGTCGAAAAATTTTTTCGGCGCAGGCTTTAGTAGGAGATACCCTTTTTGTCTCTTCTTAGTCAAAATGTATGGGTTTCTTACTTGTTTTTCTGCTTTTTGCCTATTGACATTTTACCGTAGGACTCTTTCCAGGATGCTGACGGCTTCGATTCCAACGGTCCGGTTATCTTCAACGGCGGCTACTACTTCGGAAACGGCGGCAATTCCTTCGACTGCGGCGACGGCTACTCCATTACTTACAACGGCGGCTATGCGTTCGGCGGTCTCGGCATGAACGGCGGCAGCGGCTACAATATGTCCACGCAGATGGTCTTTACCAGCAGCGACGGCACGGTTCTTGCAACCAGTATGTCGGGCGGCAATATGACCTACGCATACGGCGATTCCAAAGTGCTGGCTTATTCCGGTGCGGAAGTAACCGGCGGCGAGAATATTTCGACGCTTGGTCAGCCGGCAGTCTACATCTCCGGTACTGCTTCCGGCGGTACTGCCAAGACGCTCGGACAGGGCGGCAGTACCGGCGGCAATCAGCCCGGCGGCCCCGGCGGTTGGGGCTGATCTACAGTTAATGTTCCCCCTGAACATAAAAACCTCTCCCAACTCCTGAAACTTAAACAAAAGCATCTCCGACCCCCTTCCGGAGATGCTTTTGTTTTTTATGGAATGCTTTAGGGATTAGCTCGATTCTGATATCAGCATGACATGATCGTAACACTTTTGTGGATTATCTTGCGCTCGTACATACAGCATGACACCATATATCAATAAAAATTACAAAAAAACATTGTTTTTTAATCGAACCTTTGTTATAAAGGTATAAACCGAACTTTACAGATCGGTCTTTCAGATAAAAACAGATGCGATTTGTATAGACAGACTGCAAAAACATTCATTTTTATTTTAGGGGAACCATAAGGGGGTACTCACATGAAAAAAAGAAAACTCACCGCAGCGATGCTGTCCGTGGCGATGCTCGCCGGCAGTATCACGCAGCTTCCGGCTGCAACGACGGCTTCAGCCGCCGACATCGCGATCGAGGACTTCTCGCTCGCAGACCTCACGATGACCGATGCCTACACGGTCAACGCATTCTCAAAAGAGGTCGAATATCTGCTGTCGTTCGATACCGACCGGCTGCTCTGCGGTTTCCGCGAAAATGCGAAGCTCGATACTAAAGGCGCAAAGCGCTACGCCGGCTGGGAAAATACCCTGATCGCCGGTCACAGCGTCGGACATTATCTCACGGCGGTTGCGCAGGCATATCAGAATCCCACACTGACTGCCGCACAGCGCAGTGCGCTTGAGGGCAAGATCAAGGCGCTGCTGGACGGGATGCGTGTCTGTCAGCAGAATTCCAAGGGAAAACCCGGATTTCTCTGGGCCGGACAGATCAAAAATGCCAACAATGTCGAAGTGCAGTTTGATCTTGTCGAACAGGGCAAGACCAATATCATCAATGAGTCGTGGGTACCGTGGTATACGATGCACAAGATCGTTCAGGGTCTTGTCGATGTATACAATGCGACCGGCAATGAGACCGCGAAAACAATCGCGTCCGACCTCGGCGACTGGACATACAACCGTGCGTCGAAATGGAGCGCGCAGACGCATAATACTGTGCTTTCGATCGAGTACGGCGGCATGAACGACTGCCTCTATGAGCTCTATGAGATCACCGGAAAGGATACGCACGCGGTCGCAGCGCACTATTTCGATGAGACCAATCTGCATGAAGCCGTTCTGAAAGGCGGCAGAAATGTGCTGACCAATAAACACGCAAATACGACGATCCCGAAGTTTATCGGCGCACTCAAACGCTATATCGTCCTCGACGGAAAGACCGTCAACGGTGAAAAGATCGACGCCTCGCGCTATCTGGAATATGCAGAAGCGTTCTGGGATATGGTCACGACACACCATACCTATATCACCGGCGGAAACAGTGAATGGGAGCACTTCGGTGAGGATGACATCCTCGATAAGGAGCGCACCAACTGCAACTGTGAGACCTGCAACTCCTACAATATGCTGAAACTCAGCCGCGAGCTCTTTAAGATCACCGGCGACCGCAAATACATGGATTTCTATGAGGGCACATATTACAACTCGATTCTTTCCTCGCAGAATCCGGAGAGCGGCATGACGACCTATTTCCAGCCGATGGCGACCGGCTATTTCAAGGTGTATTCCTCGCCGTATGACAGCTTCTGGTGCTGCACCGGCAGCGGTATGGAGAGCTTCACAAAGCTTGGCGATACGATGTATATGCACAGCGGCAATACGCTCTATGTCAATATGTATCAGAGCTCTGTCCTGAACTGGGAAGATCAGAAGGTCAAGATCACGCAGGACAGCAATATCCCCGAGAGCGATACCGCGAAATTCACGATCGACGGCAGCGGCTCGCTCGATTTCCGCTTCCGCATCCCTTCGTGGAAAGCGGGCAAAATGACCATCGCTGTCAACGGCACAAAATATACCTATAAGACTGTCAATGACTATGCGCAAGTGACCGGCGACTTCAAGACCGGCGATGTGATCTCCGTGACGATCCCCGCAGAGGTCGTCGCATATAATCTGCCGGATAACAAGGCTGTTTATGGCTTTAAGTATGGTCCGGTCGTGCTGAGTGCAGAGCTCGGTACGGAGAACATGGAAAAGAGCTCGACCGGTATGTGGGTCACGATCCCGAAAGACCCGATCGGTTCCTCGCAGAATATCACGATCTCCAAGGAGGGACAGTCTGTGACTTCGTTCATGGCGGAGATCAACGATCATCTCGTAAAAGACAAGAATTCGCTCAAATTCACGCTGAATGATACCAGCCAGAAGCTGACCTTTACCCCGCATTATCAGCAGTATCAGCAGCGCTACGGCATCTACTGGAAGTTCCTCTCGAACGGCACAGTCATTGAGGAAAAGCCGCCGCGTGCAAAGGTTTCCGTCAGCGATACCGTTCAGCCGGGCTACGGTCAGTATGAGGGCGACGATCTGCACGCAATGGTGGAGATCAATTCCGTCGGCGTGACCAATGACAGCACTTACCGCTATGCAAAGGCGGGCGGCTCGTTCAAGTATCAGATGGCAGTCGATCCGGATGCGCCGATGACCGTTTTGCAGGTGACATTCCGCAAAGAGGATAACGGCAAGCCCATCGTCATCACGGCAGGCAACAGCATTCTGTTTGACGGCGTGCTGAATTACGAGGGCAAAGGCGATACCTACAATGTCAAGCTGCTCATCCCGCAGGATGTGATCGAGGCATCGCTGAAAACCGTTCAGGCAAATGATACAGAATACTCCGTCATTGATATCGGATTCTCCGGCAAGGACGGCAAGGATTCTGCAAGAGTGTGTGACTTTATCTATATGAATGCGGTGAAGCCGGTCTATGAATTTGACAGCTCGGTTGCATATTTCGTGGACTGCGGCGATCAGGATACGACCACCGCGACCGGCAGCGACAAATTCGGTCTGTATAACTGCCTGACCGAACAGCTTTACGGCGCAGATGAGGTCACGGGTGCAGAGTGGGGTCTGATTGACGACGCGACCGATCAGTATAACGGTTCATCCAAGGGCGGCGGTCTCTATACCGCGAATACATGGTGCAATGAATCCGCCCCTGCTGACGGCGCGGATAAGTCCAGCAGTTTCCGCTATACCAAGAACCAGTACGAGAACAATATCGATCGCCATATCGACTATGCATTCTCGCTGCCGAACGGCAAATATACCGTTGAAATGGCATTTGCCGATCCGTGGAACTGTTCAAAGAATCCGACAGTCTATGCAAACTACGGCAAGGACGATCAGACGGTCGTTGCAAAGAACTGCGCGACCGACGGTACAGCCGTCAAAGGCAGTGTGACCGTGACCGACGGTAAGCTGACGCTGAATTTCCGTTCTGAGGACAAGGCGATCAATGTGTCTTATATCAAGATCAGCTTCGACGGCAAAACCACTCTGCCGGCTGCATCGCTGAAAGGCGATGTCAATCAGGACGGCAAGATTGATGCAAAGGATGCCGCGGCTCTGCGCGATTATTTGCTGATAAAGACCAAGACGCTTGCAGCGCCCGCGAATGCCGATATCAATGGTGACGGCAAGCTCAATGCAGTCGATCTGGCACTCTTGAAGCGCCTCGCAAAATAAGAAACCGAATAGGACAAACTGCCCTCACGTGATCGGAATGAGGGCGGTTTTTTTCAGGTTGACTGGTCACTACTTAACAGATTGTACGGATTAATTAGTTGATATTCGCGTTTTCTGCTTATTTTATTCATTTTTTGTATTGAACTTTTAGGTGAGTATGCTAAAATAGAAAATGGAGGATCGTGCATATCATGTACGGTCAGGGTAGTGCGGCGGATGTCCCCTTCATTCGCAGTACACAAAAGAAATAGGGAAAGGCGGTACCTTATGCAGAAAAATTTACGAATTCTCACCATTTGCGCAGCAATTACCGTTTCGCTGTGCGCCGCGATCAGTCCGTCACAGTTTCCGCTTGTGCAGACAAATGAAAGCGTAGCCGCACAAAGCATGCTATTTTACCCGAACTGATTATCGTGCTATTGTGCTGTGTAATACGGACAATAACAGTAACGGACATCATGCCGATGCTGATTATTTTCGCTATTATGAAAGCCCTGTATTGCCGGAAGAATCAAATTTCCATCCGGCATAATCCTCAACTTCCTATGGCATGCTTAATGATTGAATTTGCAGCGGTGATATCGTTGTACGCTGGGTATTCAAATGCCAAGTCTATATGGAAAACGCTACTAATTTCTGTGGCGGCATTGACCTGTGGATTTATAGCCGTTCACCATTTCAGAAAGATTCATATTAATTATTCGCTTACATTCAGCTATATTGTTCTGACTACAGTTTCTGTTGTTGGATGTATCATCTTCCGACTTTTTGCCGATTATGAGTCAACAAAGACCTACAACTGGGTAAATGTCGGATCAGTCACACTTCAATTTTCAGAATTACTCAAACCATTTATGGTAACTGCGTTTGCTATTGCTTGTAGCAATTTCCGAAAACATCCAAGGGCGTTTCTGTATTACTACGGATATCAGATAATTAATGTAATCCTGCTGGGGCTTCTACAAGAGTATGGCACCGCCATGGAACTCATTTTTATGACCTGCATTTCCGCAATGCTTGTACTACCGTTTCCCATGCATTTGAAACCGTTCAAACAACATCTTATGCGGAGTACTTTTCCAGCAATCGTACTGACACTTTTATGTATCCTTTTGAAGTTCAGTAAAAGAATGCTGGCAATGGCGGATGCTTCTGCAGATGAGCGAACCATTTTAGGACATACAGTTCATTTTTGGGATATCCGCCTTAATTCAACTGGTGAGGAAACGCTCAAGGCTGCAGAATCTATGCACAATTCGCCATTGGTCAGTGCCAATATGACGAGCTTTCAGAGTTTTCGCACAATGAAACCGTCAGTCATAACAGATTATGTTTTTGCTCTAATGGTAGAAAACTTCGGTTGGCTGATTCCGTCACTCTTGATTGCTTTTTTCTCATTCGTCATGATCAGCATCACAGTGAAACATAGGCGTAAAGCCGCTGAAGGTGGATTTTCTGATGCGATGGCTCTTGGAACTGCAATTCTGCTTCTGGTTCAGGCCGCCATTCATATTTTAGGACCATTTCGCATCCTCCCGTTCTCAGGGATTACTCTGCCCTTCCTAAGCATTGGCTTGAATAGTTTGATTGTATGCTTGCTTTTACTGACAACGACAGAAGATTCCCCTGATATCTCTATTACTAAATCCGATACGGATATTGAAACAAGCTATTTCAAACAAGTATCCATTTCAAACGACAGCGAAGATGAAGATATAATGTTCGCTGTGAATGACGATTTTGAATGTAACCGTCAACCAGACCAGCGGGCAAAAAAATGAGCCGAGATCAACCTCGGCTCAAATCCCGCATTTGGTTCATCACAATGAATTACTGTGAGCTGCTGTGAATTACTGTGCGTGAAATACTGCCAGTTACTATGAAATACTGTGGATGAGAAGCTGTTACTCAACAACAGCCTCGTTTTCAACAATCTGATGATATGTTCTGTGGCAGGTTTCAGGCAGAGTAGCACTCCACGGCATGATGCTGTCAAGCTGTTCGTCTGAAGGTGTTTTGCCCCACGAAGGAAGAACCAGCATCAGATAGGAGAGATAACCAAACACATTCAGTTCGTTTCGCTTGGCTGTTTCGATTATTACTCCCACTCTTTTTCCGGAGCCTTACCTAACACATTTTGCTTAGCGCTTATTACTCCTGATGCTTTGATTATCTAATGTCTCCGTATTATCCTGAGTTAAAAAGCTCCTGTTATCATTTCGTTATCAGGGGTGATAACTCCGATAGTTGCACTGTGGATAATACTCAAGTGGTATGTGAGTATTATAGCGTATTTGACCTCAAATTGCAATATGTTTTTCGAAATTTACACGCAATAATCTCAAAAAGCGTGGAAAACCTCTTGATTTCTTGAAGGTTATTGATTATAATATAAACACGCATAATGCGAATACTGCGTGCAGAAAGTTGGTGGCAGTTTGGGCAAGCACGATATCGTAAACGAAGTATTTCATACAGTAGGCGAAGTTGCAAAGAAGTCTGATTTCATTTCTGCCGGACTGAAAGATCAAGATGTTTATTCGCTTTTTAAGCAAGGATATATTGAGCGCGTCAGAAAAGGTTATTACAAGTTGGCTGCCTCCGATGAGCCAAAAGAGGAACTGCTCCTTTCCAAACTGATGATACCGGGGATCGTCTGTGTAGAATCGGCGCTGTTTTATTACGGTTACAGCGATTTTGCACCCCGTGAATGGACAATTACCGTTCCTCGTTCCTATTCCAGAACCGTAAAAGCAATACAGGAGAAAGTGCCGGTAAAGGCGTATTATGTTCAGAACGATATGTACCATCTCGGCGAAGCAACCGGCACATTCAACGGCGTAACACTTCCCGTATATGATCGTGAGCGTACAATATGCGACTGCTTCAAATACCGCACGAAACTCGACAATGAGATTTTCAATAAAGCAATCAACGCTTATGTGGCGGACGAGAAGAAAAACCTTGCCAACCTTTCAAAATACGCAAAGGAAATGGGCGTTTATAAAAAAATGATGAATGTAATGGAGGTGCTACTGAATGGCTGATATTGCTGCATCCGTGCTCGCACGGCTCAAAAATAAAGCTGCCGAAAGCGGCAGAAGCTATCAGCTCTGCCTGCAACTCTTCTGCCAGGAGGAATTCCTGCGCCGACTGGAAAAATCCAAATATGCGGAAAACCTCGTCCTGAAAGGCGGATTGTTCATCTACTCCCTCACGGACTTTGACAGTCGCGTTACCGTTGACGTTGATTTTTTGCTCAGAAAGATGCCGAACACACCCGAACAACTCAAAGCGATACTGGAAGAAATCGTCGCAACCGATACCGGCAACGATTTCATTACCTTTGAAATCAAAGACGTAGCGCCCATAGCGGTAGCGAAGAAATACGCCGGAATCGGCGCATCCCTCGTGGCGAAGATCAAGAATACAAAAACCCCTTTCGGTATCGACTTCGGTGTGGGTGATGTAATCGTACCAAAACAGGAAAAGCGGAAGATTCCGACACAACTTGACGATTTCGCCGCACCGACAGTCAACACATATTCGCTGGAAACGACGGTTTCCGAAAAACTCGACGCTATCCTTTCACTGATGGAGTTCTCCAGCCGGATGAAAGACTATTACGACCTTTATTACCTCGCAAACAAGTTCGATTTTGACGGCGCAATGCTGACGGAAGCTCTGAAAAAGACCTTTGAAAACCGTGGGCACCATTTCACTGTGGAGCAGTTTGAACAGGTCATGACCTTCGGCAGCGACGATGCTATGCAGAAGAAATGGAAAGCATTCTGCCGGAAAATCGACACAAAGACCGATGACTTTGATACGGTGTTGAGGACGATAAAAGCGTTTTTATATGCGCCATTTAGCGCAGTGTTTTCAAATACAGCCTTTTCCAAGAATTGGTCAGCCTCAAATTGTAAGTGGGGTTTAGAAAGGGATAATTTATGAAACCTAATGAAAAGCATCTTGAATTTTTACAAAGCAATATTTCAAGAATGAATCAGTGTTCTTTTCAGATGAAAGGCTGGGCGATTACTTTGGCATCTGCACTGATTGCGGTGTTTGTGTCAACAATTTCGGAAAACAATTTCGGAAATAAAATCTATATCTATGCCTCTATCGTTTCAACATTCTTGTTTTGGTGTTTGGATTCGCTTTATTTGTCAAAGGAACGAAAGTTTATCGGCATTTATAATGACTTAATTGGCACCAGCAATGGAAAAAATCAAAATCCAATAGCAATTAAGGACTATGAAATCCCTCTGAATAAATACAAAGGATGGAAATACTGCATCATTAGAGCTATGTTGCTTCCATCAGAAATTATATTTTATGGCGCAATAGTAATCGGACTATTCATTTTTTGCAAAGTTATCTAATGTGAGGTGATGAAATAATGTTTGCAAAGTTTAATTATTCTCCATCAGGTGCTTTTTATAACAGCGTAATTAACCATTTTTACACAAAAGGGAATGAGCTTTTTGCGGCTCACGAAAAGGAAGTGCAAGACTGTCTTTCTGATTATATTTCAGAAGATGGAGTAATAAATGGAACAGATTTAAAAGAACACTGGTTTTCGATTTCCAAAAAAGATATCTTTATATCTCACTCACACAAAGATATAAATAAGGTCAAAGCCTTTGCCGGATGGCTATATGATTGTTTTGGATTAGAAGCTTTTATTGACTCTTGCTCGTGGGGATATTGTGATGACTTGTTAAATAAGATAGATAAAAAATATTGTTATCGGCCAAAAACTAATACATATGACTATCAGCTAAGAAATTATACAACCAGTCATGTACATATGATGCTTTCTATGGCATTAACTGAAATGATTGACAACACTGAATGCATCATTTTCTTCGATACTCCACAATCTATTAATATGGCTGATGAATTGAAAAAGATAGAAAAGAAAAGCAAAAAAGAAACTACACTTTCCCCCTGGATTTATCACGAACTATCTATGACCACTATGTTAAGGGAAAGGCAACCAAGAAAAGCCATATCTGAAAGTACACATTTTCAGCATTCGTCAACACGAGACAGTATTGCTATTGAATATGATGTAAGCAAGGCTTTATCGGGAATGACAACTTTGTCAGATATCCAACTCCAACAGTGGAATGAAAATTGGAGTAAACGACCAATAAAAGTTCCTGAAGAAGCCCTTGACGAATTATATAAAATTGTTTTCCCGAAAGGACAATGAAAAAATGAGCACAAATATTTCAAAGCAAAAGCGAGATGACTTGCTGAATAAAATACAGGAAATCCGTACATATATCGCTTCCGCCAAGCAGGACGATAACACTGCCCGCTTGTTGTCATACCTTTCCGAGCTTGAAAAAGATGTGAACGGTAAGAAATACGGGCTTGTTTTCGAGGAACACCGAGAGAAAATTGACGATGAGCTTGCAACGCATTTGCCCGTATTATCCGAAGAAAAAGACCTTTTCATCGACAACGGTGGACAGATGAATTTTCTCATTGAGGGAGATAATCTCGCTTCTTTGAAACTGTTGGAGAAAACGCACAAGGGCAAAATTGACCTTATCTACATAGATCCTCCGTATAATACTGGAGCTTCAAATTGGATTTATGACAATAATTATGTCGATGGCAATGATTTGTTTAAGCATAGTAAGTGGTTGAGTATGATGAAGTCCCGCCTCGAGATTGCAAGACGCTTGCTTACAACGAAAGGTGTACTGATTTGTGCCATCGATGAAAATGAAAGCGCCACCTTAAGGTTATTGCTTGATGAGGTTTTTGGTGTTAATTACGAATACGACTGCATAACTATTGTTCACAACCCAAGAGGAATCCAAGGAAAGAATTTCTCATATACCAATGAATTTGCTTATTTTGTCATTCCTAAAGGGGATAAAATCATCGGTGAGCGTCGCCTATCAAATAATGAGATTTATTGGTCACCCCTGAGAAACTGGGGAAGCGAATCTTTAAGAACGGATGCGAGAAATTGTTTTTACCCCATTATCGTTAAGGATGATAAAATTATTGGTTTTGGTGAAGTGTCACCAGATGACTATCATCCGAAAAAGAATGAAATATTGGAAGACGGTAGTATTGCAGTATATCCCATTGATTCAAAAGGAATTGAACGCAAATGGCGTTACGCCCGCCAATCAGTAGAGGGGATTTGCAGCTATCTTGCTGTCAAGAAAACGAGAGGCATTTTTGATATCGAATTGGGAAAAACGTTCGGTACCTATAAAACGGTATGGTCGGATCCTAAATATGATGCTAATGGATACGGAAAGCAACTGTTAAATTCCTTAATACCAAACTGCCCATTCGATTTTCCAAAGTCTTTGTGGAACGTTTATGATTGTCTGTATTCCGTTGTGGCAAAAATGCCCAATGCCATCGTTCTCGATTTCTTTGCCGGTAGCGGCACAACGGGACACGCCGTAATGAAACTAAATGCAGAGGATGGTGGCAATCGCCGTTTCATCCTCTGTACTAACAACGAAAACAATATTTGCCGCGATGTTACCTATGAGCGCATCAAGCGGGTTATCGACAAAGAGGGCTATGCCGCCTCGCTAAAATATTACAAAGTAGATTACATTCCCATTTCCGAGCGTATGTATTACGAATACGCTGATGAACTCTTACTTCATATCCGTGAGCTTGTAGAACTTGAAAACGGTATTAATTTTACGGGTAATGCCGAAATTGCCATTGTACTGACAGATGAAGAATTGGAAGAATTCGTTAAAAACATCAATCAGCACAAGAAATGCAAAAAGATATATGTCGGACACGATGTACTGTTTGATGCCGAGCAAGCACAGGTATTTAAAAGCAAAAGAATCAGCGTAAACATCATACCAGATTACTACTATAAGGAATTGGAGGGTTGAAAATGGATATTACATTAGCAAATTTTCAGTTAAAAGCCATTGCCGATTTGACCGAATCAATGGAAAAGCCAAACCGTGAAATCGTTTTGAAAAGCTGCACCGGAAGTGGAAAAACCATCATCCTTACACACTTTATGGACGAGTATTTCAAAAGCAATGCGAAAACCGTATTTGTTTGGCTTACTCCGGGAAAAGGCAATCTTGAAGAGCAAAGCAAAGAGAAAATGGACAAATATATTCACGGCAGTAATACCAAACTGCTTTGTGATATTATGACATCCGGTTTTGAAGAAAACGATGCCTGCTTTATCAACTGGGAAAAGCTTACTAAAAAAGGTAATACGGCTCTGAAAGATAGCGAGAGGACAAATTTCCTTGAGCATATTCAAAAGGCATTTGATAATGGATTGTCATTCAAAATCATTGTCGATGAATCTCATCAAAATGACACGATAAAAGCTGATGATATTATCGAATTGTTTAATCCCGATAAAATCATTCGTTGCTCTGCTACGCCAAAATCATATAAGGATGCTATTTTGATAGAGATTCCCGAAGCGGATGTCATTGCCGAAGGACTAATCAAAAAGCTGCTGATCATCAACGAAAACTTTGAACAGAATATCAGTGTGGACGATCAAATTACATATTTGATCGATAAGGCAATCGCCAAGCAGCAGGAACTGCACTCTGCCTTCTTGAATCTGAAAGATCGTACCGTAGATATCAATCCCTTGATTATCGTTCAATTGCCCAATAAATCCGATGCTTTGCTTGAAAACGTTGAGAATTATTTTGAAAGCAAGGGCATTACTTATGAGAACAATCAGCTTGCGGTTTGGTTGTCCGACAAGAAGCAGAACTTGGAAGATATTGAAGAGCCGGATGCACAACCGGTAGCGGTTATCATCAAACAGGCGGTTGCAACCGGATGGGACTGCCCGAGAGCACATATTCTCGTCAAACTCCGTGACAATATGAGCGAAACATTTGAAATCCAGACAATAGGTCGTATTCGCCGTATGCCGGAAGCAAAACACTACGAAAGTGACCTCTTGGATTGCTGTTACCTTTATACGCTCGATGAGAAATTCACGGAAAGTGTTAAACTCAGTTTGGGCAAAGATGCTCTTGATGCGTGTAAAATATTTTTGAAGCAGGAACACCGTAATTTTGAGATTGTCAGCGAGTATAAGACAGATGTCCCTTTCCCTCGTGATGCAAAGTTGGCAATGAAGGTTATAAGCAAATACTTTGAAAGCAAGTATCATACGAGCAAGGATTTAGCCAAAAACAAAACGGTGTTAGGTGCAAATAAGTATTCCTTTGACGAAGATATAGTTGATTATACAAAATCGGGTTCGGTCGCCACTTTGAACAAGGAAGAAATTTCCGACCTGAATGATATTGCGATTCACGAAGAATTAAGCACAACAAAACACGGAAGAGAGTATCATCATTGTGCCGCTGAGATTGGAATGAAAGCGAATCTGGAATACAGCAGCATGAATGCCATTCTTCGCCGACTATTCCTCGATAATGTAAAATGCGAACATAAAATAGTCGCTTTGCCGACACGAGCCCTCTATTCTTTTGTCATCAACAACAAACACAAATTGATAGACGATGTCCGTGATGCAATGTCCGCAGAAAATGCTCAAATCACCTTAGCATTCAACAATATTACCGAAAAGCCCATATCGTTCCCGTTGGAAATGCTTTTTACTTACGACGGATCTGCAAAATCTCAGGCTGAAATGACGAAAAATGTGTACAAGGGCTATTTGTCATCTGCCGAAAAACGTTCTTTGCCGGAAAAGCTTTTTGAAAAGTACTGTGAAAGCAGTGGCAAAATCAGTTGGTTTTATAAAAACGGCGACAAAGGTAACGAATATTTCTCAATCGTTTATGAAGACAATTTCGGCAAGCAAAAATCTTTTTACCCTGATTACATTGTAGGCACAACTGAAGGCAAGACTTGGATTATTGAAACAAAAGGTGGATTTACAAAATCCGGCGACAGTGAAGATATTGATAAATACACCGCCAAAAAATTCGGTGTGCTGAAAAAATATCTGGGCAAATACGGCTTGCAGGGCGGCATCGTCCGGCAAGACAAGCAAAGCGGAGAGTTGTGTATCTGTACGGAAACATATTCAGATGACATAAAGAGCGACAGTTGGGTTTTGCTGTCAGATATTATGTGAATGTGGAGGATGATGAAATGAGTACGCAGGAAACAAAGAAAAATGTTCCGATATACTTTTATTATCTCACCATTTCCAAGCAGAAAGATAGTAAAGATGAGTCAATTTATGACATTTCAAAGGTTATTGATTCCCTATCTAATATGTTTACTTACGTATTGGGAAAAGACCTAACTGAACGCAAAAAAGATAATAAAACATCGGAAAAAGTCATTTGGTTAGACTCCGTGAATGATTTGAAGAATGGAAACTACGATTTAATTTTCAAATCTGCAAAGTATAATCATGTTCGCAATGAAATCGATACTGAGACGATGAAAGAGTTAGGAACACGAAAAAGGCAGCAAGATGGCGATGAAGAAAAAACGCACTTGTGTATTCGCCATTTTGGAAGTGAAATGCGATTTCTTGCAGTACACGAGAGCAATCATTATGGAATAACACTAAACGGTATCGTTGCATATTTGAATGAACAATTCATAAAGTACAACGAAGATTGCAAAGATGATTTCCATTATATAATCTCATATGACATTATGCCGGGTGAGGATTTCCTGTCTTCCATTAAAAAAGCAAAAACTATGTCTGTTCTAAAGCTCATTGTCAGTAAAGATGATATTAAAGACGATTTTATGGGGTTTGCAGGAAGAACGGATATAGCTGATGAAGTTGAAATATTTATTAAGCGTCCAAGAGGAACAAAAAAATATCCGGACAACTTGATACAAGCATACTTTAGAGAGAATCAGAAAAAGCAAAACAGTAAAATTAAAAGGATTACAATCAAAGGTACAAATGAAGCTGGACAATTCGAAATTGATACGGATCTAATGAAGATGAAGCATTATTTATCGGTAAAAGGTTTGGCTGTAACAAATGAAGTCGACAGCTATGACTTTTTCAATCGAGCACAGGAATTTATTGACGAAACGAGGAACAAGCAATGAATACAATCGTATTTGTTCCAATTAAGGACTACTTCCAATCAAGAAAGCGACTATGGTTAAAAATGCTTATACCCTTTCTTTTTGGGGTTGCTGCCCTTGTTGGCGCATTCGTTTTTGACTTTGGGGATGAAAACGGTATTTGCACTATTTTTTCGGAATTCATCAATGTACAGATTAACATAGTGGCAATCCTTATTTCGTTTTCTGTAGCCATAATAACAATATTGGTATCGGCTGATAATAAGAACATTGAACAGCTAAAAAACACTCCCTCAAGCGATTGCAAACAAATAAACGGCAAAACATTATCGCTGTTTCAAGTTTTATTATCCAACATTGCATACAATGTCATAGTGGAAATAATATACTTGATTCTGCTGATTGTAGTCGTGTTAATAAAGGCATTGTTGCCGGCTGTACTGTTTAAGTATATTACTGCTGCTTGTGTCTTCTTTATTATGCACATTCTTTTTGTATTGCTTGAATCTGTTTCACAAATGTATTTGACATTTTGGAGCAAAAAATAAAAAGGCGGCAGGGATTTCTCCCAGCCGCCGTATGTCTGTTATACGCAAATAAGATCATTATTGACGATCTCCGTTGCCGTTTCACGTACTGCGTTCATCCGCTGTACCCAAAGCATCTGATCTTCCGCTTTGAGCGTTTCCGTGATACCTTCTTTTTCGGCAAGTTGTTTTACCAGTCGACAAAAAAGATTTTCAGACTGCGCGTCAACATCTGCAAGATAACTGTTTAACTTGCAGGATGTCAGAAGATTAGCGTAAAATACTCGTTTATGCTGCCTGATATACCGCAAATGCCGCTGTCCCCAAATGCCGACAGGCTTGTTTTCTTCTTCGGGAAGTGACAGGCAGGGGATAAAATAATCGCCCTGCTTTTCATACCAAAGATCGTTCTTTTCATCGTAAATTCTGTTTTCCATTATGTGTTCCTACCTTTCATAATTGTTATTTTTTCTAAAGCGTTCGCCACGCTGTTTAGACTGTTTTTCCGACCTTGCTCTTTCGAGCAAACCATCAATTTGTTTACTTCCGAAAACTTTGCGGAGCAGTTTATAATCCTTATTATCCGCACGCAGATTTTCATTTTCGTAGGACAGCTTTTTGTTTGCCCTTGTCAGCTTTTCATTTTCACGGTATAAGTTGCCGTTCGTAATATTCAGTCGGTTATACCTGTCTATTGCTTTGAAATAGCGTGCAAACAAGGTGCTTATCAGCGACTTTAACCGAGATATAAGCGGCTCAACAAATTTTGTTTTATAAGTTCTTGCCGACATCATTGCAGACGGTTCAGGCAACTGATATTCGGGTTCGTTCATTATACTTTCATCAAGGTTCTGCAGCGCTCTTTCACCGTTATCAAAATTTTCTATACGGTCTGACATAACACGGAACTCGTCTTTTTTCTCGGCGAGCTTGTCCTCTAAAACTTCAATTTCTTTCTCTCTTTCCTGCTTTTTATAGTCAAGAACAGATAGGTGTTTTTCATGCGTACCTTTGTGTTCCCATTCAATTCCGTAACGCTCCATCACGGCTGCAAGCTGTTCTTTTTCGGCTTGTACCCATTGATTCCACTCGGTATCTCCACGAGTTCCGCCCTTAAAACCTTGTGTAGCTAACGCTTGTTTCAGGCTTACTCTTGTATCAAGTCCACGCTTGCTGCCGGTTGTGAACGGAACAAAATCAATGTGCAAATGGGGTGTTGCCTCATCCATATGCAAATGAACAGAGAACACTTTTAGGTTGGGATTTCGCTCTTGAAATCCACGGTAATACTCATCTAAAATTTGTCTCGCAAGCTGTCCGTTTTCGCTTTCGGCGCTCATATTTTCTTTATCACCAATCTGCAATATCAGTTCGTGGAACGGCTTTTCCTGCTTTGAATTTCTGATTTTTTCATAATAGTTTTCTATTCTGCGGTCGGCTCTCGTCTGTTTATCGTTGTATCTTTTGAGTGCTTCGTCAAACAATTCATGATAGATTTTCTTTATCGGCTCGTTACAGTAATCAATGTTCAAATGCGTTCTGCTACCGTCAACATTTTCCGCCTTGAACTTGCGGCTGTTATGATTGACCGAGCCTTTGCCAACCATTGCACTTATCGTTCTTTGCATTTATATACCTCCAATCTCACAAACTTGCTCGTCCTCGGTTCTGTTACTCTTGTCAAGAGTAACGCAAAAGCACTTTTGACAGTCGTTGGCTATCAAAAGGTGCTGTTGCGCTCTCCGAGGGGGTGTAGAGCTTTGCCCTGCTTACTGCGGTAAGCACCCAGCAGAGCCGCCCTTTGAAAAGGGCACCCTGCACCCCGCCGAAACTTCTGCGTGTCGGTCCGTGTCGATGGTGACGGTATTTCTGACACCGCCACCGCTGTCGAAAATATCGACACGACCGTCACACATCGTCACGCTGTCGGCTGCTCCCGGTGGAACGTGATTCGCCGCCCATCGTGACACCGACTGCTTTCATAGCGGATGCCATATTCATTCAGCAGTCGGCTGGCGTTGATATTCAGCTTCATCGTCAGGGCATTCGGCTTCATATCCACACCAAGCAGAGACACCAGCTCCGTCGGTGTACCCTGCCAGCCGGGAGTGTTGTTCGAAAGCTGTTTTGCTACCAGATCAAGGAGAGGTTCAGACGGCAGCTTCCAAAGATCTGCCTCCGTCCGTTCCAGCTCCCATATCAGCTTTTCGGGATTGCGGTTGAGATAGAGCCGCTGATCCTGCTGATCTCTGCCGGACACATCAAGCGTTGCAGCGTTCGCCGTGCGCTTTTCCTTTTGGAGCAGGAAAGCACCGTCCGCTGCACCGAGCAGACCGTTGGTGCCGGAGATCATATCATAGGGATCGTCTGACTTCTGCTTTCGGGTGTGGTGTACCAGCATCAGACACACACCGCTGTTGTCGGCAAACTGTTTCAGCCGGGCAATGATGTCGTAATCGTTGGCGTAGCTGTAACTGTCACCGCCGACCTCACGCACCTTTTGAAGCGTGTCGATGATGATAAGCTCCGTATCGGGATGCTCCCGGACAAAGTTCTGCAACTGCTCGTCCAGTCCGCTGCCAAGCTGACTTGCCGAAACAGAGAAGTACAGGTTTTCCGTACTCTCTGTCCCGAACATCTGATACAGTCGTTTTTGCAGTCGGCTGTAATCATCCTCAAGGGCAAGATACAGCACCGTGCCTTTTCGGACGGGATAGTTCCAAAGCGGCGTTCCCATGCTGATATGATAAGCAAGCTGCGCCATCAGGAAGCTCTTGCCGAGCTTGGGAGCACCGACAAACAGATACGTGCCGGGATAGAGCAAACCGTCGATAAGCGGCGGCCTGCTTCGGTAAACGGTGTCGTAAAGCTCGGTCATAGATACGGTGTGAAGGTATCTCGGATCAAGCATACGCATCATTTTTCGCTGAATTTGCTCAAAACTATTGAAATCTGCGTCTTCATTGGTTATACTATTATTAGGTATTGCATTGAGTGACTGTCCGTCATCTGCGCCAACAGATGTGTTCAGGGCGGTCATTTCTTTTTCATCATTCATTCTGTTCTCCTTTCATTCCGTATAGCGTAACGGTGATCTGCTCGATCAGCTCCCGCAGTTCATCGGTTACGCCGCCTGCGTTCTCGATTCGCTGTAATTCCGTGAGCACAGCGGCAAGCTGATCTCTGAGAGCTTTATACACTCTCGGATTGCCTTGTACCACGATATCACGTTCAAGGCAGCGACGGTAGCAGTATTCCTGCTTCGGAAGCCCGGAGAGCTTCACCGCCGCATTGATTGCTTCGTTTTCCTCAGGGGATACCCGAAAACCCACGGTAATATTTCTGAAACGGTTATGGTTATCTACATTTTTAGCGGACATCTTCTATTTCCTTCCTTTCATATCCTAATTTCTTTGCCATTTCTTCCTGCTTTGACGGGAAAAGATGCGCATATCGGTAAGTGATTTCAATGCTTTCGTGACCTACACGGTCTGCAATTGCCACTGCTGAGAAGCCCATATCAATCAGAAGCGATATGTGACTGTGACGGAGATCGTGGATTCTGATACGTTTTACTCCGGCTGCCTTTGAGCCCCGTTCCATTTCTCTGCCGAGATAGTGCTTTGAGATATTGAAGATACGGTCATTTTTATCGACGTCGTACAGCATACCGAGATAATCCTGCATTTCTTCACAGAGAAAATCCGGCATCTTGATTGTGCGGTTGCTTTTCTTCGTTTTCGGGGTAGTAATGACGTCTTCACCGTGCAAGCGCTGATAGGATTTATTTATCCGCAGCGTACCCTTATCGAAGTCGAAATCAGACGGCGTAAGCGCCAGCAGCTCGCCCTCACGTATGCCACACCAATAGAGCACCTCGAAAGCATAGAAGGAAACGGGCTTGTCCATCATTTCATCGGAGAATTTCTTGTATTCCTCCTTAGTCCAGAACTTCATTTCCTTGCGTTCTTCCGTACCCATATTCCCGACCTTTGAAGCAGGATTACAGTGCAGACCGTAGTGCCTGACTGCGTGATTCAGTATGGCGCTGAGTTGGTTGTGTACCGTTTTCAAGTAGGTCTGGGAATACGGCTTGTGTTTTTCATCGCGGTAGGCAAGCAGCTCATTTTGCCACGCCATAATATCCTTGTTGCTGATTTCGCTGAGACTGCGCTTTCCGAAATAAGGCATAATCTTGGTTTCTACGATATGCTCTTTGGTCATCCACGAGTTTTCCTTTAATCTCGGTCTCATATCGTTCCTATACAGTTCATAGAACGCCTCGAATGTCATGTCCATATCGGAAGCGTTCTGCTGCTGGAAAGTTCGTTCCCATTCGAGTGCTTCTTTCCTTGTGGAAAAGCCCCGTTTGCATTTCTGCTTACGTTCGCCTTTCCAGTCAAGGTATCTGGCGAGCACATACCAGGTGCCGTTATCGCTATTCTTATAAACCGGCATTTAGATCACCACCTTTCCATTGTGATATACTCTTTCATAGAAATACTCTCTGTTGATGCGTCCTGCGATTGTGATATACCCCTTTGATTTGAGCTCGTCATTGAGCTGGCGGATCACCTTATAAGCAAAAGAGGTAGATACCTCGAGAACTTCTGCGACTTCTTCAACCCGCATAAACTTGTTGTCCATTTTTTCACCTTCTTTCTTTTCAGATAGTTTTGTTGTTTAGTGTCGGAGAACTTTCTGACCGCATTCCGATTTGCCCGAGCGGATACGTCATTACCGTGGCGTATAACGGCTATTCAGTTGTTATATTAAGCATATTTGCTTAATGCCATTTCATTATACTAAACTAATTTGCTTATGTCAAGAGGTTTTTGAGAAAATATTTAACTTTCTTGCTTTGGTTATCTTGACAATATTATAACATATATGCTATACTGTGTTTGCAGTACATAGATGGGAGATAAGAACAATGGCAATCGGTGAAAGAATTCGTTTCATTCGCAATTTGAAAGGTATGACACAGAAGTGGCTCGGCATCGCCGTCGGTTTCCCCGAAAAGACCGCTGACATTCGTATGGCGCAGTATGAATCCGGCTCAAGAACACCAAAAGCCGTTCTGACCGGAGCACTTGCCAACGTGCTTGATGTATCTCCGTTGGCTTTGTCTGTGCCGGATATTGATTCGGAGCTCGGTCTAATGCACACTTTCTTTGCGTTGGAAGATCTTTACGGCTTGAAAATTGATAAAGTCAATGATGAGCTCTGCATCCGTCTTGACTCTCATAGAGGGAACAGCAATGCCTTCCTGTTTGATTTCTTTGCAGCTTGGCAGAAGCAGGCAGAGCTTTTCAAGAACGGTGAAATTTCCAAAGAGGAATATGATCGCTGGCGTTATAACTACCCGAAGTTCGATGCCGGCAGCGGATATGTTAAGGTGCCTTCTCAGGAACTCAGTGATGTACTGGCAGATGCCTTCAAAGACCGCCTGAAAGAAGATTAAAGATGACAAAAAGCCCGTAACTGTTTTATCCACAGTTACGGGCTTTCTTCGTCTTATAATACGGTTACATTAGTTCCAAAGCCACACCTTTTTTATTCTGATAACCCCGAAACCACTCGGGGTAGAGAATAAAGGGCGCCTCAATGGATGTTATCATTTTGTTATCAAAGCGGGTGGTCGAAGCTCGAAAGCCCTTGATATTACTGGTTTTTTGGGCTCTCTTTTATCATTCCCACTCGCTCCTTGCCCGAAAGGCTGAAAAGCCTTGAAAATGCTGGACTTTTGCGCTACGGCATTGCCCCGTGGCAACAAAATGACAACATTTTAAGATTATCCAAGAATAAAGAGCTATCTGATTCAATTTACGAATCGGATAGCTCATTTTGTATTTATGCCACCAATTCATTGTTAAATTGATTATCAATATCATGGCCATTGCTTTTTTTAATATCAGATTTTCCTCCTCAAGCAATGCCAGCTTTTTCTGCATTTTTTGATTTCTGCCATGGCCATTGTTTCGGTGTCTGAAGCTTTAACCTGCGTATACTTTTTGATCCATTTATGCAGCGTGGAACTGCTCATTCCGTATTCTTTGCATACATTACCGTTTTGACGTTGCTGTAACGACCACTGTTGCTGACAGTATGAAGTGCGACAAAAAGGGAAAGGCTGCATAACCACTTGGTTACGCAACCTTATCTTTAAAGAAATAAAGCTTCTATATTAGTATCCACCTATCCGGGGGTGCTTTGTCTTATGGCAACACGCACAGAGATTGTGCAGCAGATGCTATGTAAAACCATCCGGCAGGCTTTGTGCGGTGCTGCCTTAGATTCCATACTCCAGTTCCTCGCAAACCATAGACCAGAAGGTGTCCTCCCGATCAAAGGCATGCCGATCCAGCTCCGTCAGCTTTTCCCGGAATCCGGCTGCCGCAGCAGTCAGCTGCGCCTCCGTCATATTGTCCGGCTGGGGATGCTGCTTACCGTATGACCGCCAGAGCATCAGCTCCCGAACAAAGATGGCAAGATCCGGCGCCGCATAGAACACCTGCTTCTGTGCAGCATCCAGTTCATAAACCCGCTGGTCCGATGCGACTCCGATCAACCGATCCGGCAGATCCTTGTCCCTGCCAACCACCGTATAACATTGTCCCGCCAGGACTGTTTCATAAGTATCCTCCGGCTTGCAGAATACCAACTCCAGAATAGGCTCAGAGGGAAATTGAATCTCCTCGTACATAAACATGCTCCTTTCTACAGACCGCCTTTATGCGTTGTGTATGGTGAACCGATCCTCCTGGCAATCCAGCAGCTGTCGGGTCAGGGCATAATCCATGGCATCGCTGACTGCATGCTCAATGACACCGCCTGTACGGGTATAACCAAACAGCTTGGCGGTTTCCCGCAGCAGATCTGACCGGAGCATGCTGACCTGATCCTCCAGAATCAGCAGCATGCCGGCGCACAGCTCCTGGGGACAGATCTCCTCCATAGGTCGCTTGCCGGTTCCCTCCTTTGGGATCCGGCAGATCCGGTAGGCTTCCGGATTCTGCTCCCGGCTCCAGAACCAGCATGCATCCCCGGTATCGGTGCCGGAAATGCCACAGTCCTGCACTGCCTGGTCAAAAACCGCCTCTACCCGGCTGCCGCTGCGGGAAATACCAAAAGCATTCAGCACATGCCGCAGCACTGCCCGGCGACTCACTGGTGCCTCTGTTTCCACAGTTTTCCGGATCACCTGCATGATGGCTCTCTTGCTCTCTGGCAGATAAAATTGCTCCGGTGTGCCCAGAAGCTCCGGCACATACGAACTGTATGGGATGCAGCGATCCACCGCCGTCAGGGTCTGTTCCCGTTCAAAGCTTGGGATATGCTCCGGCGCAGGAGCTGCCTGCACCGGTTCCTGCTTTGCCTGGGTCTTTGCGTCCTCAATGGCATGCAGGAGCTGTTCCAGAGTACGCTGCCGGTTTTCATACCAGTCCAGAATATGCACCCGGTACAGCTGCCACCCAAGTCCACGCAGCACAGAAGGCTGAAGCAAATTCCGATCCCGGGCGGTGGTAGCGGTGAAGATCTGCTCATTTTCGCAGAGGATCCCCAACAGGTAGCCGTCCGGTCTGTCCGGATCGATGACACCCACATCCACCTTATAGGCAGAGCAGCCAATGCCGCAACGGGTCTGGAATCCACGCCCCTCCAAGGCAACGGCAATCTGCCGGGCAAAGGGATTGTCCGGTTCCACATGCTCCGCATGCACCGGCAATGCCCGGGTGCCCCTGGCTGCAAACTCCAGAAAGCCCCGCAAAGCAGCGACGCCGTCGGAACGGGTACGGGACAGGTCAATCTGCTCCGGCGCAATGACCGAGTACACCTGCATCTGCCGACGGGCACGGGATACCGCCACGTTCAGCCGCCGCCAGCCTCCATCCCGGTTCACCGGGCCGAAATTCATGGACACCTTTCCGTCCTTGTCGGGACCATAGCCGATGGAAAACAGGATCACGTCCCGCTCATCCCCCTGTACATTCTCCAGATTCTTCACCAGGATCGGCTCGTACATCTGTTCCGCATAGGTTTCCAGCTGGGGCTGCTTCCGGAATGCCTCCGCCAGCAGATCATCAATCAGCACCTGCTGCACCACGCTGAAGGTCACTACGCCAATGCTCTCCCGGCGCAGCTGTTCATCCGACAGCCGCCGCAGGATCTCCGCCACAATGGCTTCCGCCTCTGCCCGGTTCTGCTTGGTACCGCCCTTGTCATAGAAGCCCTCCACATGATGCCACTGTACCCGGGACACCAGGTCATCCGGGGAGGGGAAGGTAAACAGCTTGTTTTCATAAAATCGGGCGTTGCTGAATGCGATCAGGCTCTCGTGACGGGAGCGGTAATGCCACAGCAAGTGCCGCTGGGGCATAGCCAGTGCCAGACAGTCATCCAGCACGCTTTCCAGATCCTCCTGCTCGAAGTGTTCCTCGTCCACCTGGTTGGAGGCAAAGAAGCTGGTAGGAGGTAGCTGTCTGGGATCTCCCACCACCACTACATTTTCACCCCGGGCAATAGCACCCACCGCCTCACAGGTAGGCATCTGGGACGCTTCATCGAAAATGACCAGATCGAATTTCGGGAACGCCGGATCAATATACTGCGCCACGGAAATGGGACTCATCAGCATACAGGGACAGATCCGGCGCAACAGATTGGGAATGCTGTCAAACAGCTTCCGGATGGGCATCATCCTGCCGCCGCTGCGAATCGCCTTTTGCAGCAGGGAAAGCTCGGAGGAGCCTGCACCCGCAGAGGTGGCAGGAATCTTTGCAGACAGCCGTGCCGCCAGTTCCTGAACCGTCAGCTCCTGGAACCGTTCCGCCGTCTCCCGATACCGATTCACTGTGTCCTCAAACTGCTCCCCCTGGAAGCCGGACAAAGCCGGAGCACTGCGGAAGGCAGCAGAGATCACCGCCCTGCATACCCCCTGCCGGAACCCGGACAAAAGCTGTTCCTCCGTGACCTGTCCGGCTGTATAAGCATCCACTGTCTGCTGCAAACCCATCTGCTCCAGTGCATCCAGACTGTTTTCCAGCAGTACCCGGGATTTCAGATTGTCAATATCCCCAACCCAGCCGATTGCCTGCTGTTCCAGGGTCACAAACCAGTTCTCGGCTGCATCCAGCACAGCCCGATCCACAGGCATCCGGGACAGGGTTTCCTCCATCTCACGCCGGGCATTCTCTGCTGCCGGCAGCTGTGCTGCAATCCGGCTTCTGAACTGTGCATCCCGGAACATCTGCTCTGTCAGGCGACATGCCGGTTCCCGGTATGCGCCTGCCTGCGCCAGGCATTCCCGCAGAGCCATTGAATCCGTCCATGCCTGCTGCAAGGCAGCAAAATCCGTCTGTTCTCCCAGCCACAGGCTTCCGAACCGACTGGTCAGCGCTGCCGGAGCGGCGGACAGCTGTTCCCGGCGCTGCCTGCATTCGGACAACCGGCGGTACTGCTCCACAATGGTTTCCTTGGTGATCTGGTCGGGCTGTTTGGCATATGCCGCCAGAGTCTTGACCTGTTTGTTGGAGCCGATGAGCCGGGGCAGGAACCATTTTTGCTGGGTCTGGTTCCACCGGAGCATTGCGGCATCGCTGTCAAAGCTCTGCACACTGGGTTCATACTCCGCTGCGATCTCCCGACTCAAGGCAGTGTATGCAACACCATTTTCCAACAGGGCTTCTGTCTGACCACGGGTTTGCTCCAGCTCCGCATCAAACACCAGCGTCTCCAGTCCACGGCTTCGCTCCAGAACGGTTTTCAGCAACTGCAGCATATAACGGCTGCCGGCTGCATCCAGAGGCAAGCCCTCCCCCAGTGCTGTATAGATCCGACCGCTCTCCCGTGCCTGTGCTGCAAGAGTGCCTGCATTCTCCAGAAACTGCTGCCGTAGTTCCGGGGTATACTCCCGCATCCGGCAGTGCTGCAAGGGACTGTTCCGGTATCCCCCCAATGCCTGGCCTGCAACGGCGGTTTTGCGCACGGCATCCGTCCAGGCGGTGTACTGTTCCGGATCCGCAGCTTCTACAAAGTCGGGATCCATTGGGAGCTCCACTGAACAATCCTCCTGCATGAGCAGGGCATCGTATACGGACATGCCCACCGGACGCTTCCGGTACAGCTCCTCCATCACGCCATTCAGCTCCTGCCGCAGGTTGTGCAGCCGAGCAGCCTCCCGGTCGTAATCCTCCGGTGCCTTGATACGCCCCACCTCCAGGGTATGCGCCAGCTGATTGAGCACCGCCTTTTTCTGCGCCTTGTTGGAGTGAAGCTCCAGGCAGAAGGGATCCAGCCCAATGGCTGCCAGTCGCTTCTGCACCACGGACAGTGCTGCCATTTTCTCCGCCACGAACAGCACAGATCTGCCGTTGTACAGAGCGTTGGCGATCATATTGGTGATGGTCTGGGACTTGCCCGTTCCGGGCGGGCCGTGCAACACAAAGCTCTGCCCCCGGGATGCGTCATAGATCGCCGCCAGCTGGGAGGAATCCGCACTGGTGGGCACCGCCATGTCACAGGGGGACACCTGCGCATCCAACTGGGCAGGCGTCATGGACAGCTGCTCCGGTTCCCAGACAAGACTGCCGGAAACCAGACTGGATACCACCTTGCTTTGTTCCAGATCCGCTGACCGACTGCGAATATCGTTCCACATAATAAACTGGCTGAAGGAGAACTGTCCCAAAAATGCCACTTCTTCAATATCCCAGTGTTTTTTAGACATGACGCCCTGCCGGACGGTCTGATACACCAAAGGCAAATTCACGCCGCTTTCATCCTCCGGCAAAGGGTTAAGCCCATTGATCCGGATGCCGAAATCCTGCCGCAGCATTTCCAGCAGCGTCACGTTCATCTGGGTTTCCTCATCCCGGATCCGGATGGAGTAGGAGCGATCCTGAATCTTCCGAACCAGATCCACCGGTACCAGCACCAGTGGCGCATACCTGGGACGCTCGCTTTGATCCGTTTCAAACCACCGCAGAAACCCAAGAGCCAGGTACAGGGTATTGGCGCCGTTTTCCTCCAGACTCACCTTAGACTGCCGGTGCAGCTTTTTGAGGATCCGTTCCAGGTCGGCAGTATCCATAAAAGTGCGCAGCCGCTTGTTTTTGAATTCAGACTCCGCAATGGTGGTGATCAGATCCCGTTCGTTTTCGATCTCGAAGATCCGGCTGTCAGACAGGGTCAGGGTAAAATCATTGGGGGCAGGCATGATTTTGAAGTCCTCGCCCCGGGACACCTCGTCCTCCAGCTTGCTGAGATCTGCCGTCATCAGCTGAATGCTGGAGGCGGTGGGACGGAAGTTCAAAAGACTGTTTCGCAGGCTCAGATCCAGCAGTTTCCGCTCCCAGATGGTCTTTCGGGTTACGGTCTGCTCCTGGGAGGCAGCATTGTGCAGTGCCAGGTCGATCTGCTTGGGAGCAGCGGTTATGTCCGATTCCGTCCGGGTGCCGTAATCCACAGAGGCAAAGGTACCGTCCTGACTGATCCGGGTGGGAATGGGGCGGATGCCGCTGCCCCGGCACCGGCTCATGTCAATGGCACACTGGAACGCCACCGGATCCTCCAGATGCTCTGCCGCATGCTTGCCTGCATGATCAAAGTCCACGGATCTGCCTGCAATCCAATCCGTACACTCCACCAGGTACAGCTGGTCAATGCCGGATGCCATGCGCTTGGTCAGCGCAGAGATGTCATCCTCCACACACTCCGCAAAGGTCTCCTCCTCCAGCCACACCCCGGCAAAGGCATGCCCCTTGACGAACACCAACAGTCCATTCAGTCCTACAGCCTCCAGACATGCTGCATACAGCACCGCCAGATCCAGACAGGTGCCGCATTTCTGCTCCAGCACCGCATGGGGCAACCGCACCCGCTGTCCCATGGTTTCATAGCTTGCCGGGGGCATATGATACGCAATGTTCTCCGCCTGCAATGCAGCATAGATAGCTGCCGCCTGCGTTTTGACGATGTTGGGATTCCGGCTTTGGTAGCCGGTAAAGGAGGGCTCCCCCAGCCACTTTTGCAGCCATTTCCCTGCCTTTGCAGTCAATTCTCCTACTCTGGGATGATTGGGTGTCACAAAGGCTGCAATGATCTCCGGCACTTGCAGCAAGCCCGGCCACTGGTCATAGGCAAGCAGAGCAATGGAAATGCATTCCTCATGCAGACATGTCTCCCCCTGCATCACCCGGATCCGGATATTGCCCTCCATCCGCTCCGTCAGTGAAAACAGATAGTCCCCATGCATCACCAGCCGCACCGGGGACAGCTCCACCGGTGTTCCCGGAGACAGCTTCGGCAGCTGGGCTTCAAACACATGGGCAAATTCCGGCTCAAAGCTGATCCGCACCCGGAGACCGTCCAGTTCCTCCTGCCCCTGGTTGGTGAAAACCAGCCTGCGAATCACCGGAATATAATTTTGCTGCATGGCAAAGTTGATCGTTCCTGCAACCTGTCCGTTGATGCTGATGTTTGCATCCATACGCCTGCTCCTTCCTGCATGCACTGCGACAATATCTAAGTCTATTATAGCACGAACTTTGTCAGAAATCAACAAAAACCGTCCCCAGTCAAGCTGTTGCGAGAAAGCAGCGTCTGGAGTATCGCAAAAGCAGCCCGGAAACGATGGGATTCATCGCCTCCGGGCTGTTTGGATTTGTATTCGGCTGCACCACTCAAAGATGATACAGTATTGCCTTTACTTGCTGCCCAATCTGCGGAACAGCTTCACCAACTCCACGATGGGAATGATGAGGAACGCCAGTCCCACGGCAGTCAGATACTCCGCCGGACTGATGGACTCAAACTGGAACGCCTGCTTCAACGCCGGAATGTAGATCACGGCAGTGGTGGCAATCAGAGAGAACGCCATGGCGCCAAACAGGTACCAATTCTGCCTATGCACAGCGAAGATGGAACCCCTTTCCCGGCGCATGTTGAAGGCATGGAACATTTCCGTCAGAGACATGGTGAGGAATGCCATGGTCATGCCATCTGCACTGTTCTCAATGGCAAAATGTCCACGCTCCATATAATCCCCGATCAGGTACGCCGCCAACGTCAGCAAGGCGATCACAAAGCCCTGCCATACCACGTCCACGCCAAGACCGCCGGCGAAAATGCCCTCCTTCCGATCCCGGGGCGGCCGCTGCATAATGTCCTTCTCGCCGGCTTCCATGCCCAGCGCCAGTGCCGGAAAGGCGTCCGTGATCAGATTGATCCATAGCAGGTGGGTGGGCTTGAGAATGGTAAAGCCTAGCAGAGTAGCAATCAGGATGCTGATAACCTCCGACAGGTTGGAGGACAGCAGGAACCGGATGGTACGCCGGATATTATCGTAGATCCGCCGCCCTTCCTCTGCCGCCTTGACAATGGTGGCAAAGTTGTCGTCGCTGAGGATCATATCCGCCACGTTCTTGGTTACATCCGTACCGGTGATGCCCATGCCGACGCCGATATCCGCAATTTTGATGGAGGGTGCATCATTCACTCCGTCTCCGGTCATGGCAGTTACCATTCCCCGTGCCTTCCATGCCTTCACGATCCGCACCTTATGCTCCGGCTGTACCCGGGCATACACGGAAAATTCTGTGACACGCTGTGCAAAATCCTCGTCGCTGATCTGGTTCAGTTCCGCTCCGGTAATGGCCTGGGAGGGATCCGTCAGAATCCCCAGCTCCATGCCGATGGCAACTGCCGTATCCCGGTGATCTCCGGTGATCATGACCGGACGGATGCCGGCAGAACGACACTGGGCAATTGCCGCCTTGACCTCCGGCCGAACCGGATCGATCATGCCGGTCAGACCGCAAAATACCAGGGACTGCTCCAGATTTTCCGAAGTGTAATCCCCCGGTACAGGCTCCTGGGCATGCCGCCGGTAGGCTGCCGCCAGCACCCGGAGCGCCTTGTCCGCCAGTGCCTTGTTCGCCCCCAGAATCTGCTGCCGGAGGGCATCCGTCATGGGCACCTCCTTGGTGCCGTCAAAGTAGGCGCTGCACCGTGCCAGTAAGCAGTCCGGCGCGCCCTTGGTGTACTGGAGGATGCCCTCCTCCGTCCGATGCACTGTGGTCATCAGCTTCCGGTCGGAATCAAAGGGCAGTTCCCCGATCCGGGGCTGCTCGGCTTTCAGTACAGGCTTGGGCAGTCCGCACTTGTTTGCGTATGCCACCAGAGCGCATTCCGTAGGCTCTCCAATAGCCTCCCCCTGGTCATCCAGCTCTGCATCACTGCACAGTGCCATGGCGGTTGCCAGCAACGGCTCACTGCCTGCCTCCCGGGTTTCCACCACGGTCATTTTATTCTGGGTCAGGGTGCCGGTCTTGTCGGAACAGATGATCTGGGTGCATCCCAGGGTCTCCACCGCCGACAGCTTCCGGATCACCGCACCCTGTTTGGACATTTTCGTCACACCCATGGACAGCACGATGGTAACCACCGTTGCAAGCCCCTCCGGAATCGCTGCCACCGCCAGGCTCACTGCCACAATGAAGGTGTCCACATAGGTCTTGGGATTGGTAAAGTCACCGGTTCGCAGCAGGGATGCCACAAACACAATCACGCAGATGCCCAGCACCAGCCAGGTCAGATACCGGCTCAGCTGGGTCAGCTTTTCCTGCAAGGGCGTCTTTTCGTCCTGCGCCGCATTCAGCGCCCCGGCAATCTTGCCCATTTCCGTATGCATGCCGGTGCCGGTGACCACTGCGGTACCTCTGCCGTATACAATGGTGCTGCCCATATACAGCATATTCCGACGATCCCCCAGAGAGATCTCCTTTCCGTCCTCTCCATGCAGTCCCTCCGCTGATTTATCCACCGGCACGGATTCTCCCGTCATAGCGGACTCCTCACACTTCATGGAGGCGCATTCCAGGATACGGGCATCTGCCGGCACAGCGTCTCCAGCCTCCAGCAGGATCACATCACCGGGCACCAGCTCCTCCGTGGGCACGGTGGCAGGCTTTCCATCCCGCAGAACCTTGGAATGCGCAGCGGTCATTTTCTTCAGCGCATCAATGGCCTGTTCCGCCTTGGATTCCTGCACCACGCCCAGAACTGCGTTCAGCAGCACCACCACTGCAATAATAATGGTATCCGCAAAGTCCGACAGCCCCACTCCGCCCCCTTCAAACAGGGGGATCAAAGCAGAGACCACTGCCGCCGCAATGAGAATGATGATCATAGGATCCTTCAACTGTCCCAGAAACCGCTTCCAGGTGGGGGTCTTTGCCGCCTCTGTCAGCTTGTTTTTTCCATATTGTTCAAGCCGCCGCTGTACCTCCTTCTGATCCAGCCCCTTGGGACTGCTGCCCAACGCCTCCAGAGCATCCTCCGGGGTCTGCAAGTGATATGCCTTCTGCTCCATACCTGCAACTTCCTTTCCTATATTTTACAGCAAAAAGCGAGACTCCTGCATCTCTGCAAAAGTCTCGCAAATTTCGTCTCAACGAAAGATTTCCTGCCGAGAGCCATGCTCCGTGATGACGACAGGAACCATACATCCGCCCGGCGGATATATATGCTACTCCCTTTTCAATGATTTTACCATACCGAAAGCAAATTGTCAAGCCATCATAAGCACCTTTTTGTTGAACTCCTCCGGGGTGGTAAAGGTGGGAACCATCTCGTGCAGTGCCCACACGGCAGTTGCTTCATCATTTTTCAATGCCGCATCCCGCAGCCGCCGCAGTGCCTGAATAAAGGTGGTGTCATTGATCTCGATTTGTCTGCCAATGAAAATCAGCTTGTTTTGGGTCTTTTGCAGTCCCTCCTCGTCCATCAGCAGCTCCTCCTTGATCTTCTCCCCGGGTCGCAGTCCCGTAAAGACAATGGGGATATCTGTATAGGGCTGCTTGCCGTACATGCGGATCAGGTTTTCCGCCAGTGCCACGATCCGCACCGGCTTGCCCATATCCAGCACGAAGATCTCGCCGCCGTGGGCAATGGCTGCCGCCTCCATCACCAGGCTCACCGCCTCCGGGATGGTCATAAAATAGCGGATAATGTCCGGATGGGTCACAGTCACCGGCTTGCCCTGCTCGATCTCCCGTTTGAACAGAGGGATCACCGACCCGTTGGAACCCAGTACGTTGCCGAACCGGGTGGTGACAAATTCCGTCACCCCGTCCTTCTCCTGGGACAGATACTGGATGATCATTTCACAGCACCGCTTGGAGGCTCCCATCACGTTGGTGGGATTCACCGCCTTGTCCGTGGAGATCATCACAAACTTCTGCACATTGTGGAACTGTGCCAGGCTTGCTACGTTGAAGGTACCCACCACGTTGTTCTTGATAGCCTCCATGGGGGAAACCTCCATCAGAGGCACATGCTTGTGAGCCGCCGCATGGAACACGATCTCCGGCTTGTATCGATCCATGATCTGGTTCATCCGGAAGTAATCCCGGACAGAGGCAATCAAGGTCACCAGATCCAGGCCGTCCCCGTACTCCATTTTCAGCTCCTGCTGAATATCATAGGCATTATTTTCGTAAATATCCACAATAATGATCTGCTTGGGATCATATTTTGCGATCTGCCGCACCAGTTCCGAGCCGATGGAACCACCGCCGCCGGTGACCATACACACCTTTCCGCTGATAAACGCCCGGATATCCTGGTTGTCAAATTTGATGGGCTCCCGCCCCAGCAGATCCTCCACCTTAATGTCGTGCATCTGCCCCAGCAGGGTATTTTCTTCAAAGATCAGCTCACTGATAAAAGGCATTACCTTCACCGGCAGGTTCGCCTTTGCACAGATATCCAGGATCCGCTGCCGTTCATCGTCCAGGCAGGAAGGGATGGAGAAAATAATCTGCTGGATCTGCATCTGTTCCGTATACTTCAGAAGCTCGTCCGTGGTGCCAACCACCGGCACCCCTTGCACTGCCGTGCCGATTTTGGCAGTATCGTCGTCAATGATGCACACCGGATCATAGGAAGCGTCATTGACCGCCCGGCTTTCCCGGGTGTTGAAGATCTCCCGGATCAGCATATCTGTCGCTTCCCCTGCGCCGATGATCATAGTTCGCTTGTAGACTGCCTCCACCTTGCCGCAGGCGGTCAGTTCAATAAAGGTCTGCTTGAAGATGTACCGGAACAGACAGATGCCGATCACAATGATGCCTCCATGCAGCACTGCATAGATCACCGGCACATCCCCCCGGATGATGTACACCAACAGACAGGCGGCAGTGACCCCCGCTACAACCCCATATACACAGGAGAGATAGTCCTTTACATTAAAATATCGCCACAGTTTGTTGTATGCCCCTGCAAGCATCAGGCAGGCACCACAGCAGCACACACTGACCGCCATGGAGATCCGCAGGTCGGATACACCAAGCCCCTTCCCCCAATTGGACAGCAAAAAGTTTGCAAGCAGTGCAGAAATGGCTACGATAAATGCATCCGCAACTGCCAGAATCATTTTCCGGTACCGGAACTTCTGAATCAATTTTTTCAACCCACACATCTCCCACATGTTGTCTGAACTGTACTTGTAATGAATGACGGGATTAATTTACAAAATGTCAGGGCAGCACCGCACAAAACTTGCGCAGTATTGCCTTAAGGCTCGATGATAAAATACAAAGCCGTAAAAACCAGAACTTGTTGTATTTATTGTAACATGAGATCTCAAATAATTCAAGTGTCAGAGAATGGAGTTTTAAAGGAAATTTGAAGGGTTTTCTAATAAAAATGCACATACACAAAAAATCCCGGTCTCCAAACACAGAAACCGGGATATGATATATTATTCTACCGTTACGCTCTTTGCCAGATTTCTCGGCTTATCCACATCAAAGCCCTTGCCAACAGACACATAATAAGACAATAGCTGCAGGGGAATGACCGAAAGGCTCCCGGCAAACAGATTGTCGATTTTTGGAATATAAACCGTAAAGTCCGCCGTATCCTCCATGGCATAATTGCCGTAAGTGGTCAGACCGAACAGCTTGGCGCCCCGGCTCTTGACCTCCACCATATTGCTGATGGTTTTTTCATACAGCGCTGACTGGGTCACCACGCTGAACACCACGGTACCGTCCTCGATCAGGCTGATGGGGCCATGCTTCAGTTCTCCTGCTGCGTAAGCCTCTGAATGGATGTAGCTGATCTCCTTCAGCTTCAGACTGCCCTCCATGCCAATGGCATAATCAATGCCTCTGCCGATGAAGAATGCGTCCTTGATGTTCACGATCTTGGAGGCAAACCACTGGAGCCGCTCCTTATCCTCCAGAATCCGCTGGATCTTCTCCGGAATGGTTTCAATGTCTGCGGCCAGTGCGGCGAACCGCTCCTCTGTGATCTCTCCTCTTGCCTTGGCGAACTGCATCGCCAGCAGATATGCTGCAACCAGCTGGCAGCTGTACGCCTTGGTGGTGGCAACGGAGATCTCCGGCCCAGCCAGGGTGTAGAATACATCGTCCGCCTCTCGGGCAATGGAGGATCCCACCACATTGACAATGCCCAGAGTCTTGACGCCCTTTTCCTTGCAAAGCCGAAGTGCCGCCAGGCTGTCTGCGGTTTCGCCGGACTGACTGATGATGATCGCCAGACTGTTCTTTGCCAGGGTCATAGTCCGGTAGCGGAACTCGGAAGCAAGCTCCACCCGAACCTGTAAGCTGGTCAGCTCCTCCAGCACATACTGCGCTGCCATGCCGACATGGTATGCAGAACCGCAGGCTACAATATAAATCTGCTGGATATTACGCATTTCCTCATCGGTCAGCCCAACGCTTTCAAAGCTGATTTTTCCGTTCTGTAATACGGAATGGATAGTATCTCGCACCACCTTGGGCTGCTCGTGGATCTCCTTGAGCATGAAATGCTCGTAGCCGCCTTTTTCTGCCGCTTCCGTATCCCAGTCAATGGTTTTCATTTCCTTCTGGATCTCGTCCCCGTCCAGATTGTAGAAGGTCACGCTGCCCTTTGTGAGCCGGGCAAGCTCCAGATTGCCGATATAGTACACATTCCGGGTGTATTTGAGAATTGCCGGCACATCGGAGGCAAGATAGCTTTCTCCTTCCGCCAGCCCGATAATCATGGGACTGTCCTTCCGGGCTGCATAAATCTCCCCCGGGTATTCCTTGAACATAACCGCCAGAGCATAGGATCCCCGGATTCTGACAAGGGCATGGTTCAATGCGTCCACCGGCGTGCCCAGATACTTTTTGTAGTAGTAATCGATGAGCTTTACAGCAACTTCCGTATCCGTCTGGGATTTAAAGGTATAGCCCTTTTTCAGCAGCTTATCCCGCAGCTCCTGGTAGTTTTCGATGATGCCGTTATGTACTGCGACAACGTTTTCATCATCGCTGCAATGAGGGTGGGCATTGAGAGCGGAAGGCTCTCCATGGGTCGCCCACCGGGTATGCCCGATGCCGCAGGTACCCTTGACTGCCTTGCCGTCGTTGGTCATTTCCTTGAGTACCTTCAGCTTCCCCTTGGCTTTGACAATCTCCACCTCGGCATTTTCGTTCCGGACAGCGATGCCCGCAGAGTCATAGCCTCTGTATTCCAGCTTGGACAGACCGTCCAACAGAATGGGTGCTGCCTCTTGACTACCGGTAAATCCTACAATTCCGCACATAAATTGTTCTCCTCACAAAAGAAAGATAATATTGTCATGCATGTTCCTCTCCGGGAACTGAACAGATCACTGCCGCTTTTTCTTCACACTGCGTGGACGCTCCTGGATCCGGCTGATATAATCCACACTGATGAGCACGATCTGGTGATTGGCACGTTCCACCTGGATTCATCCCTCCTCCACCTTCCGGAGAAATCCACCTACCGTAGAAACAGCGCCATCTGACACATACACGATCACTTCCTGACCCAGCATGGTTTGAATCAGATCATACATATCCTTGTTTCCTTTCCTCCGGCACCGTCCGATGATCCGCCGGATGTGAGCACGCCGTGCTGCCGCTCTTGCAGGCAGTATGATCAGAAATAAAACTATGAAAACGATCCAATACGCCTGCATTCTGATCCTCCACCGGGCTTACTCTGCCAGAAATATGTTATTATATTATTATACACGACTTTCAATGCATTGTCAACCAATTAAACGGGATTTGTGCAGCAGGCTCATGTCCCGGTCAGCATCCGGCGCAGCATGGTCAGATCCGCTCCGTTCAGCATGCCGCTGCCGTCCAGATCTCCTGCCCGCCAGTTTGCCAGGGATACCTGCTCCCGGCGCAGCCATCTGCCCAGCAGCACTGCATCCGCCACGGTACACGCTCCGTCTCCGTTCACGTCTCCGGTAACGGAATCCTGCCGCAGCCGATATGTTTTGATCCGGACATTGCCCTGCTCCGAGCAGTATGCCACATACAGCATATCCCCGGCGGCAGCGGTTGCAGCGGCTCCCACCGTTTCACCGGCAATGCTGTTGCCAAGCTTCGCAAATCCACCGTCCCGGTACTGATACACCGCCAGGTCACTGGGATTCTGGGTGCTGACGGTGAGATACAACCCGTCTGCTGTCCGGGTCAGTTCCGTGTAATAGCAGTTGCCGCTGACGGCATTCCCCAGCAGGGCATGTTCCGTTTCTCCGTTCTGCAAAGCATACAGCCCCGCCGCCTGCTCTGTGGCAGAAATATAATACCCCTCCTGTCCCCGGATCAGATCCGTCCTGCCGGCGCTCTGATCGGACAGGGAAATGGTTCTGTGTCCCTGCGCATCCCACACATCCACCGCCGGAGCCGTGCTATTCACCGCCCCCCGGTATGCCACCGCAACACTGGTATCATCCGCCCCGATGGACAGATTGCACACATCCCCGGCGCCATCCTCATAATCGGTTTTCTCCCCGGTATTCAGATCATAGGCAGACACATGAAGCCCATATGGGAAGGAGCCTGTGGTGTAAGCAAGATACAGTCGATCCCCCCATATAGTGAAATCCTGGTACTGAGACAGTTCACTGCCCCGGGTCAGTTGCTGCCATGTCCCATCCTGATAGGATTGGATCACATAGGAAAAATTCTTGCCGTCCTGGTACAGCACATAGGGAATCTCGCCTCGCATGCACAGCTTCGGATCATATGCCTGCTCCGGCAGTCTGCTAACCTGTTCCCAGGTGTTGTCCTGCAACCGGCTGAGGATCGCACCATCGGTTCCACCCGTCAGCATATACAGCACACCGCTGTCCGATGCCTGCAGATCCAGCGCAGAGGCTCCGGTCATCCAGTCCGCCTCCGGCATGCTTCGCCAAAGATCCCGATCCGTAGTATCCTGAAACCGGGCGGTAAAGTGCAGCTGATCCCCGTCGATCCGGATATCCGAAAGCCGGATGCCGCTGTTGGTGCCATCCGAATACACCAGTGCCCCATCCGTAATGGTAGCTGTAGGATCCAAAGAGCCAATGCTGTCCGGCGCACCCTCTCCCCCGTAGGCGGACAGATAGGGGTTCCCTTCCCCGGCGTCCAGACCGGTTTCCTCCGGCCGGAACACATAGATCTGATCTCCGGATGCACCGTGGTTGCCGTGAATCTCCGTGTTCACCCGGTACACCACCATGCCGGTGCCGTAGATCTTCACGTCCATTTCCTCTGAATAGGGTGTGCCCTTCTGTCGGAATTCCACAGCGAAAAATTCCGTATCCGACAGAGGCGTTTTCAGCAGATACAACCGGTTGCCGGATCGGGCGGAGGCTGGTTCCAGAGTATAGGTTCCGTCCTGGGTAACGGTTTTCGCATCCAGCCAGCCAGATACACTATACCGCATATACGCCAGAGGATACTGCACAAATATCGAATTTGAAGCCATAATGTCCCACATCCCGACAGGAATTCCAGTACGGTCATCGTTCCGGTACAGATCCGGGTAACCCACCGAGTGCAGGAACTCATGCCCCAGCACGCCTACGCCACCCATGATGGAACTGCCAAACAACGTGGCGCTGTTCTGTATGTTCACCATGCCACTCTGCACATCATTGATTCCAATACCTGGCAGTGCAAACGCCCGGGGCCAGAACAGGGACTCTGCGGTTTCAGTGTCCGCATCCATTACTAGGATAATATTATCCACAAGGCCATCACCGTTTCCATCCAGCCGGGAATCCCGGGGCACTGGCACATGGGAGATCACTTCTGCAGCCATAGTTTCCAGATTGTGATAGCTGTCCAGTTCTCCGGACATGGTGTAGGGCAGGATGGTGTCCCCCTCCAGCTGGGGAAAAACGAAGTCCACCTGCATCTGCCCGTAGGAGATTTCGTTGATGTACCCTGCCAGGGAGCGGAAGGTGTTTTCCTTCCGGCAGTAATCCAGCATTTCCGCCGTATGCGCCTCCATAAAGTTATAGCCATCCTCTCCCTGGAACTGGGCAAACAACACCAGGTTGTGCACAGTCTGCACAGCAGCGTCCGCATGCTCCGTCCCAGGGGCATATCCCCCCAGCAGCAGAAACACCGTGCATACAGCAGCGGTCAAGAGCCGGAATCCTCTTGGTTTCATAACACTCCTTCTTTCTTTTTAAAAATGCGTGCAATTTGCACAAGAATAGTATACATATAAATTGAGAAAATGTCAATCTCGACAGCACAGATCCATGAAAAAACCGCACAAGCTATGCCTGTGCGGTGCTGTATGATAGAATATGCTGTGCAAACAGACGATCCGCCTGCTGTAGAAGCTCCGGCTTTGCCTTGCGCAGTAAGGAATCAAAATTGGGCCGCCGATCAGACAGATTGTGACAATCCGAGCCAAAGAGCACCGGCAGTCCCCGTTTCAAAAGCTCCTTGACGATCCGCTTCTGCCGGAAGCTTTCAAATGCCTCTGCATTGATCTGAAAAATGGCGTCCCACCCGAGCACCGTTTCCAGATCCTCCTGGGAATACCACATCAGATACCGATGCACATGGGCGATCACCGGGGTCAGACCCTGCTGCACGGCAATGGCATGCACCTCCTGCTCCATCCAGCTCTGATAGGGCACATAGGGCAGCTCCAGCAGGATGAGATCCGTTCCGGTTATGGCCAACGCCCTGATCTGTGGCAAATCGCTGATACCCTGCTCAATGGCAACCTCCGCTCCAAGCCGCAGCTCCATGGGCAACTGCTGTTCCACAAGGGCATCAAAGCGCATCTGCCGCTTTGTCAGATACGCTGCCGGATCCGGCTCCCGGTGCAGGTAAAAATGAGGGGTCGCCACCACCCGCTCCACCCCCTGGGCATGAAGCCGGGTCAGCATCTCCAGGGACATATCCAGGCTCTGACTGCCGTCATCCATATTGGGGAGAACATGCGTGTGTACATCCGTCAGCATGCGGATCCTGCCTTTTCCTTTTCTTCTGCCTGCTTTGCAGAGCCGTACTGATAGTCGTATTTATACTTGTACTTGTATTTATAATTGGAGTAGTAGCCGCTCCCGTGCTTGCTGGACACTTCGTTGACCGCAAAGCCCAGCACGTTGCAGTTGGCAAGCGCCAGCCGGTTCACAGCATCGTCCAGTTCCGGATAAGTGGTAAAACCGTAATGCACCACCATAACCACCCCGGCGATTTCCTGGGACAGACCAGCCACATCGGACACTACGTTGATGGGGGCGCAGTCGATGAGAATCATGTCATACCGCTCCTTCAGCGTCTCCAGCAGTTCCTTCATCTGTCTGGATGCCAGCAGCTCAGAGGGGTTGGGGGGAATGGTGCCGGAGGTCAGCACATCCAGGCTACCGGTCACGTTCCGGTTCAGCGCCTTGTCCAGAGGCTTGTCCCCGGTAATCACATCGGACAGTCCGACCTTATTGGACAGCCTGAAGCACTTATGCTGCACGGGCTTGCGCATATCCGCATCGATCAGAAGAACCTTCTTGTCGGTCTGTGCCACCGCCACTGCAAGATTGGCAACGGTAACGGATTTCCCCTCGCTGGGGTTCGCACTGGTCATGGCAACGATCCTGCTGTCGCAGGTGGAAATGACGAAGGACAGGGCGGTGCGGAAGCTTTTGTATGCCTCCACCGTGGAAAAGGGAATGTTCTCATTGCCGAACAGCAGCCGGGTCTTCCGATCTGCATCCGTACCCCGGTTCTTTTTCTTTGCCTTGCCCCCGATGGACTGGATCTCCGCAATGATGGGCTTGCTGAAATGCTCCCGGAGTTCTTCCGTACCCCGGACTGTATTGTCGAAAAAGTCAATCAACAGAATGACCAGGATTGCCAGCAAAGCACCTCCGGCAAAGCCGATGGCAGTGTTCTTGGTGACACTGGGGGATACTGCCGCCTCATAGATCTTGGCATCCCCGATCTTTTCCACCGAGCCGGCACCTACCACCCGGATCAGAACCTCCGGTGCCACATCTGCCATAATGTTGCAAAGCTCTGCGGACAGGGCGGCGTTCTTGGTGGTGGCGGTGATCTTCAACACCTCTGTATTGTTCACTGCCGCCATGGTGAATGCGCTTTTCAGGCTTTCGTTGGTGATCTTGCCATTTTTTATGGTAAAATTGCCGGACAGCTCCTCCGGGGTATGCTGCTTCAGCAGCTGCTCCCCCACCTGCTCCATCACTGCATCATTGTTGAGAATGACAATGTAGGTGCTGACCAGGGATTTGGACACGGACAGGTCACTGTTGTTGATGTCCTGTTTCTGATCCTCCTTGTTGCGCACATACATGGATACGTTGGACTGATATTTTCTGGGAATCGCAAAATCTGAAATCAGAAACGCCCCCAGCCCGCAGATCAGAGCGGCACCGATGATCCACCAAATGCGTCCCAGCATCAGATAAACCAGATCTTTGATTGTGTATTCTTTTTTCATGCATTCTTCCATCCTTGCTTATTCTGCCGCACCGCCAATGGTTCCCCAGGCGACACACTATCAGATTAAAGTATACCACTTATCTTATTTATTGTCAATCAATTTGCATGCATTTTTTCCTGTGGCAAATCCTCTGTACACTTTTTTATAAAAACATCTTTCACATGAAAGCGAAATGCGGTATAATAGAAGCATACGGATACAGAAGGGGGAACGGATATGGGCAAGGAACCGGCGGAACAGAGCCTGCACAGCGGACACCGGGATCGGATGCGGGCTAAATTTTTGCAGCAGGGACTGGAGGGCTTCCAGGAGCATGAAATGCTGGAGCTGACCCTGTTCTACGCCCTGCCCCGGGTAAATACCAACGAGGTTGCGCATCGGCTTTTGCAGCGGTTCGGCTCTCTGGCAGATGTGCTGAATGCAGACTATCACGCCCTGCGGGATGTAAAGGGTATGGGGGAAAGCAGTGCCATGCTGCTGACTCTCATCGCCCAGTTGTCCCGGCAGTACCGGCTCAGCGCCCGGAAGGATCTGACCCTGAACACCTTTGACGCCACCTGTGCCTACTTCAAGGATATTTACCTGGGAGAACCGGAGGAGCAGCTGCGGCTGGCGTGTCTGGATGACCGGCTCCGGCTCATGTCCTGTGGGGTGGTGTCCGAAGGCGCCCCCAGCAGTGTGCCGGTACACATGCGCCGGCTGGTGGAGTATGCATTGCAGCAGAAAAGCGAGCTGGTGGTGCTGGCGCACAACCATCCCAACGGCACGGCGATGCCTTCTCCGGAGGACATTGCCGCCACACAGAAGATCTTCAATGTGCTCAAGAGCGTGGGCATCCGGCTGGTGGATCACATCATCGTTGCCGGAGAGCAGGCAGTATCCTTAAAGGAATACGGGGCATTTTCATTATTGGATTAAAAGGAGAACCTATGGAACAGGCATGCTTTCATCTCAAATCGGATTATCAGCCTGCCGGGGATCAGCCGGAAGCCATTCAACAACTGGTGGAGGGTCTGAACCAGGGGGAAAAGGGACAGGTGCTGCTGGGAGTCACCGGCTCCGGCAAGACCTTCACCATGGCGAACGTCATTGCGCAGGTGAACCGCCCTACCCTGGTGCTTGCCCACAATAAGATCCTGGCGGCGCAGCTTTGCTCCGAATTCAAGGAGTTTTTCCCGGACAATGCAGTGGAGTATTTCGTATCCTACTACGATTACTACCAGCCGGAGGCATACATTCCCAGCACCGACAGCTTCATTGAAAAGGACTGCGCCATCAACGACGAGATCGACCGGCTGCGTCATTCCGCCACCACCGCCCTGGCGGAACGCCGGGATGTGATCATCGTGGCAAGTGTATCCTGCATCTACTCCCTGGGCAGCCCGGAGGAGTACCGCTCCATGGTGGTATCCGTCCGGCAGGGCATGGAGAAATCCCGGGAGCAGCTCATGTCGGAGCTGGTGCGGATCCAGTATGAGCGGAACGATATCAGTCTGGAGCGGAATAAGTTCCGGGTGCGGGGGGATGTGCTGGAGATCTGCACCTCCGGCACGGCGGATCATGCCCTGCGAATCGAGTTTTTCGGGGATGAGATCGACCGGATCACCGAGATCAACATGGTCACCGGGGAGATCCTTGCCACCCTGCAGCATGCCGCCATCTTCCCGGCAAGCCACTACATTGTGGGCAGGGACAAGCTGGAGGATGCCATTGCGGACATTGAAGCGGAAATGCAGGAACGGGTGGCATTCTTTGAAGCCAACCACCAGTTGATTGAAGCCCAGCGCATTGCCCAGCGCACCCGGTATGATATCGAAATGCTCCGGGAGATCGGCTTTTGCAGCGGCATCGAAAACTACTCACGGGTACTTTCCCGGCGTCCCCCGGGCAGCGTGCCCTATACCCTGCTGGATCACTTCCCCAAGGATTTTCTGCTGATCGTGGACGAGAGCCATGTGACCCTGCCCCAGGTGCGTGCCATGCAGGCGGGGGATCACGCCCGGAAGAAGACTCTGATCGACTATGGCTTCCGGCTGCCCAGTGCCTATGACAACCGGCCACTGAACTTTGCCGAGTTCAACGAGCACATCGGGCAGGCCATCTACGTCAGCGCTACGCCTGGCCCCCTGGAAAAGGAACGCTCCGGCAGGATCGTGGAACAGGTGATCCGTCCCACCGGTCTGCTGGATCCTCTGGTCACGGTCAAGCCCATCCAGGGGCAAATGGAGGATCTGCTGTCGGAGATCCACAAGCGCACCGACCGGCAGGAGCGTGTACTGGTCACCACGCTGACCAAGCGGATGGCGGAGGATCTGACGGATTACCTGGAGGGCATGGGTGTCCGGGTCCGGTATCTGCACCACGACATCGACACCATCAAGCGTATGGAGATCATCCGGGATCTGCGGATGGGAGAATTCGACGTGTTGGTGGGCATCAACCTGCTTCGGGAGGGTCTGGACATTCCGGAGGTTTCCCTGGTTGCCATTCTGGATGCGGACAAGGAGGGCTTCCTCCGGTCGGAAACCTCTCTGATCCAGACCATCGGCAGAGCCGCCCGGAATGCTCAGGGTGAGGTCATCATGTACGCCGACTGCGTCACCGGCTCCATGGAGCGTGCCATTACGGAAACAGAGCGGCGCCGGAGCATCCAGATGGCGTACAACGAAGCCCACGGCATCATTCCGAAAACCATTCACAAGGACGTGCGGGAGGTTCTGGAGATTTCCTCCAAGGAAACCGTAGAGCAGGAGACCCATGCCCCCAAGATGTCCAAGAAGGAGCGGCAGAAGCTGATCGCCACTCTGACGGATCAGATGAAGCAGTCTGCAAAAATGCTGGAATTCGAGCACGCCGCATACCTCCGGGACAAAATTGCCCAATTGCAGGCAGAGGACTGAACCAAGGCAGCACCCCGCAAAGCCGCCAGGCGGATTTTGTCCGGTGATGCTTTCAGAAAGGATACTATAGATTATGCAGGATAAAATCATCATCCGTGGTGCCAGAGAGCACAACCTGAAAAATGTGGATCTGGAGATCCCCCGGGATCAGCTGATCGTCATGACAGGGCTGTCCGGCTCCGGCAAGTCCTCCCTGGCGTTTGATACGATCTATGCGGACGGACAGCGCCGGTATATGGAGAGCCTGTCCTCCTACGCCCGACAGTTTTTAGGGCAGATGGAAAAACCGGACGTGGACAGCATCGATGGTCTGTCCCCTGCCATTTCCATCGACCAGAAAACCACCTCCAAGAACCCCCGCTCCACGGTGGGCACCGTTACGGAGATTTACGATTATCTGCGTTTGCTGTATGCCCGGATTGGTATCCCGCACTGTCCCGTCTGCGGCAGAGAAATCCAGCAGCAGACGGTGGATCAGATCGTGGATCAGGTGCTGAAGCTGCCGGAGGGTACCCGGTTCCAGCTGCTGGCACCCATCGTCCGGGGTAGAAAGGGCGAGTACGCCAAGGAACTGGAGGGAGCACGGCGCTCCGGCTATGTACGGGTCCGGGTGGACGGCAGCATGTATGAGCTGAGCGAAAAAATTCCCATGGACAAGAATAAAAAACACAACATCGAGATCGTGGTGGATCGTCTGGTGGTGAAGGAGGGGATCCGTTCCCGGCTGACGGACAGTCTGGAAACCGTGGTATCCCTGACGGAGGGGTTGATCCTCATTGACGTGATCGGCGGCGAGGAAAAGCTGTATTCCCTCAATTACGCCTGCCCGGAGCATGATATCAGCATCGGGGAGCTGACCCCCCGGATGTTCTCCTTCAACAATCCCTTCGGTGCCTGCGACACCTGCGGCGGTCTGGGTGCATATCGCCGGATCGATCCGGCGCTGGTCGTGCCCAACCGGGATCTGAGCATCCGGCAGGGGGCGATCAAGGCCATGGGCTGGAACTCCCTGGACAGCGGCTCCATCAGTATGATGTACTACAGTGCCATTTCCAAGGAATACGGCATCTCCCTGGACGTACCGGTAAAGGAGCTGACGGACAAGCAGCTAAACCTGTTCCTGTATGGCACCGGCAGGCATGTGCTGCATCTGGAGCGCACCACCGCCTACGGCAGCGGCAGCTATGACGCACCCTTTGAAGGGGTCATCCACAACCTGGAACGCCGGTACCGGGAATCCGGCAGCGAGGCGTCCCGGGAAAGCACGGAGGAACTCATGTCCGAGGTCAGCTGTCCGGATTGCCACGGCAGACGGCTCAAGCCGGAATCCCTTGCAGTCACCGTCGGGGGCATCAACATCAGCCAGCTATGCGATTACTCCGTGACCCAGGCCATTGACTTTTTCAAGCACTTGCAGCTTACGGATCGGGAGCAGATGATCGCCCGGCTGGTCATCAAAGAGATCAATTCCCGGCTGGGATTCCTCAGCAGCGTGGGACTGTCCTATCTGACCCTGTCCCGGGCAGCAGGCACATTGTCCGGCGGCGAAAGCCAGCGGATCCGGCTTGCCACCCAGATCGGCTCCTCCCTGATGGGGGTGCTGTATATTCTGGACGAGCCCAGCATCGGTCTGCACCAGCGGGACAATGACAAGCTGATTGCCACCCTGAAACGGCTGCGGGATCTGGGAAATACGGTGATCGTGGTGGAGCATGACGAGGACACCATGCGGGCGGCGGATTACATTGTGGACATCGGTCCCGGTGCCGGGGTCAACGGTGGACAGATCGTCTGTGCCGGTACCTACCAGGACATTGTGGCATGCAAGAACTCCGTCACCGGGCAGTACCTCAGCGGCGCAAAGCGGATCCCCCTGCCGGAAAGCCGACGGCCGGGCAACGGGAAATCCCTGTGTTTTTACGGGGCGGCAGAGCATAACCTGCGAGACATTGACGTGGAGATCCCCCTGGGCAAGTTTGTATGCGTCACCGGCGTATCCGGCTCCGGGAAATCCTCTCTGGTCAATTCCATCATCTACCGGCATCTGGCAGCCAAGCTGAACCGGGCAAAGCTGAAGCCGGGCGCTTTCCGGACATGCACCGGACTGGAGCATCTGGACAAGGTCATCAACATTGACCAGTCCCCCATCGGCAGAACTCCCCGTTCCAATCCTGCCACCTACACCGGGGTATTCACGGACATCCGGGAGCTGTTCGCCAGAACGGAGGACGCCAAGACTCGTGGCTATGATGCAGGCAGATTCTCCTTCAACATCAAGGGGGGACGATGCGAAGCATGCGAGGGAGACGGCATTCTGAAAATCGAGATGCATTTTCTGCCGGATGTATATGTGCCCTGCGAGGTATGCAAGGGACGGCGGTACAACCGGGAGACCTTGGAGGTACACTACAAGGGCAAATCCATTTACGATGTGCTGGAAATGACGGTGGACGAAGGAGTAGAATTCTTTGAAGCCATTCCCAAGATCGCCCGGAAGCTGAAAACCCTCCAGGAGGTGGGGCTTGGGTATGTGAAGATCGGACAGCCTGCCACCACCCTGTCCGGCGGAGAAGCCCAACGGGTAAAGCTGTCCACGGAGCTGTCCAAGCGCCCCACCGGCAAGACCATCTATATCCTGGACGAGCCCACCACCGGTCTGCATACGGCGGACGTACACAAGCTCATTGAGGTACTCAGCAAGCTGGTGGACACAGGCAACACGGTGCTGGTCATTGAGCACAACCTGGACGTAATCAAGGTGGCGGATCATATCATTGATCTGGGCCCCGAAGGGGGCGACGGGGGCGGAACCCTGGTGGCAGCAGGCACGCCGGAGGAAATTGCCGTCCATCCGGAATCTTATACCGGACGGTATCTGAAACCATATCTGAAATAATATTTCCAAGCCGACGAATTCACAATTTGTTCATTGCATTCGTGCAATGGGCGTGTTATAATGCACCCATCATTTGCGAAAGGAGCAAACATATGAGTTTTCAGAAGGACTTTTTATGGGGCGCTGCAGCTGCCTCTTATCAGGTAGAAGGTGCATACCAGGAGGACGGCAAGGGGTTGAATATCTGGGACGTATACACCCGGGAGCCGGGGCATGTGGCGTTCAACGAGAACGGGGATGTGGCATGCGACCACTATCACCGGTTCAAGGAGGATGTGGCGCTGATGAAGCAGATCGGTCTGAAGGCATACCGACTGTCCATCAGCTGGACACGGGTGATCCCCAACGGCACCGGAGAGGTAAATCCCGCCGGTATCGCCTTCTACAACGCACTGATCGATGAGCTGCTGGCAGCAGGCATCGAGCCATTGGTGACCATCTTCCACTGGGACTACCCCTATGCCCTCCACTGCCGGGGCGGCTGGCTCAATCCTGCATCCTCTGACTGGTTTGAAGCATACACCAGGGTGCTGGTAGACAGCTTCTCCGACCGGGTACGGTACTGGATGACCATCAACGAGCCCCAGGTATTCATCACAGACGGCTACAAGAACGGAAATTTTGCGCCCTTTATGAAGCATCCGGACGGGGATCTGATCCGGATGACCCACAATGTGCTGCTGGCACACGGCAAGGCTGTCCGCACCATCCGGGCACATGCAAAGCGCACGCCCATCGTAGGCTTTGCACCCACCGGTCCCTGCGTGGTTCCTGCAAGCAATGCGCCGGAGGATATAGAACGGGCACGGGCGGCATCCTTTGATTTCAACAGGAACAACTACACCTCCAGCAATGCCTGGTGGGGAGACCCCATTGTGCTGGGGCACTACAGCCCCAGGGCATATGAATTGTTCGGGGATCTGATGCCAAAGGAGAATCCGGAGGAAATGGCTCTGATCTCCCAGAAACTGGATTTCTACGGTGCAAACATCTACTGGAGCATGCAGGGGGGCGAACTGGGCACCACCCTCACCGGCTGCCCGAAAAGCAATCTGGCATGGCCTCTGACGCCGGATGTGATGTACTGGTCCATCCGGTTCCTGCATGAGCGCTACCAGCTGCCGCTGATGATTACCGAAAACGGCATGGCTGGTCACGACTGGGTGGCATTGGACGGCAAGGTGCATGACCCGGATCGGATCGACTATCTGACCCGGTATCTGCGTAGCTGCAAGCGTGCAGTGGAGGAAGGGCTGCCCCTGATCGGCTATATGCACTGGTCCATTATGGACAACTTTGAGTGGGCGCGGGGCTATGACCAGCGATTCGGCCTCATCCATGTGGATTACGGTACCCAGAAGCGTACTCTGAAGGATTCCGCCTACTGGTACGCATCCGTCATTGCGGAAAATGGCGAAAATCTCTGATTGTAAGACAATGCAAAGCCGCCGCTGCATGATGCAGCGGCGGCTGTTTTTGTCCATTCACTATCCTTCGATGATCTGGTACTGATCCGCAGCGGTTTCCTTGGTGGCATATTCGGAAACCTGCACTACCCGTACCTTCAGAGGGCGCTGCCCCATGGCAAGCTCGATCTCGTCCCCTACCTTCACATCGTAGGATGCCCGGGCAACCTTGCCGTTTACCAGGATTCTGCCTGCATCGCACGCCTCATTGGCAACGGTACGGCGCTTGATGAGCCGGGTGACCTTCAGATATTTATCCAATCTCATACTGACTCTCCTAACGAAAAAAGGGCAGCGACGCAGCTGCGCCCCTGCCCACATGCACTGTGGCTTACTTGTTGACTGCGTCCTTCAGAGCCTTGCCAGCTTTGAATACGGGAGCCTTCTTTGCCGGTGTGATCATTTCCTCGCCGGTGCGGGGGTTCTTGCACTTCTTTTCGCCTCTCTCGCGAACCTCGAAGGTGCCGAAGCCAACGATCTGAACCTTTTCGCCCTGTGCAACTGCGTCAGTGATGCAGTCGATCACGGTGTTGATCGCCATTTCTGCGTCCTTCTTCGGACAATTTGCCTTTTCGGAAACTGCCTTTACCAAATCTGCCTTTGTCATGTTCATATCCTCCAAATCATGTAATTATGAAATTGCTAACGTATCGCTTCTTTCGCCCGACGCCAATAAACGTCCAGCGCATCTATGCCCAGGGAATTCATTTCGATCCCTTCCTGCTTCAGCAGCTCCTCCGTTTTCTGAAAACGCCGGATAAACTTTTCCGTTGCCCGGGTCAGAGCCTCCTCTGCATCCACATGCAGATGCCGTGCTGTATTGACGCAGGAGAACAGCAGATCTCCCAGTTCTTCCTCAACCTGTTCCTGGGTGCCGCTTTGCATGGCTTCCTGCAGCTCCGCCGTTTCCTGGCTGATACAGGTAAATGCATCCTGCACATTGTCAAAATCCATGCCTGCCCGCATCGCTCGCTTGCCCACCTTCTGGGCACGCATCAGCGCCGGCAGCGCCTTGGATACGGCGGTCAGCGTGTCCGTATTGGACTGCTGCTTCTTTTCCTGCTTGATCTTGTCCCAGTTCTTGAGCACAGCCTCCGTATCCGACAGATTCAACTCCCCGAACACATGGGGGTGCCGCTCGATGAGCTTTTTGCATACCTCATCGCATACATCGTCAAAGGTAAAGCTGCCCTGCTCCCGTTCGATCTGGCAGTGAAACGCAACCTGGAGCAATACATCTCCAAGCTCCTCCCGCATCAGGGGAATGTCGTTTGTATCGATGGCTTCCACCGCTTCATAGGTTTCCTCAATGAACTCCATGCGGATGGACTGATGGGTCTGCTCCCTGTCCCAGGGACAGCCGCCCTCGCCCCGCAAAAGCCGCAGGATCTCCATCAGATCTTCGATCCGGTAACAATCCTTCCGGGTAAACGAAACCATGTATCTGCTCCTTTGTATCCCAAATCACGCGATACCCACGGTATATACTACCCTAAATCAGTTAAAATTGCAAGCCCTTCTGCAAAATTCAGCAAATTATGCAGACAAGCCCTGCATTTGACCCGCATTCTAGGCAGAACGCCGAGGATTCGCCAAAAATCAGCCCTTGTCTACAAAGCCCACCTTATGGTACGCCTTGGAAACGATCCGCTGTGAATACCGCAGCGCCTTTTCCGCACTGGCGGTGTAGCACTCCTTCAGATATGCCTTGTCTGCAATGATCCGGGCAAAATTGTCCCGGATGGGCTGTAGGTGATCCGCAACCGCCTCGCCGACGGCAACCTTGAAGTCCCCATAGCCGTGACCGGCAAATTCCGCTGTGATCTGGTCGTAGCTCTTGCCGGTAACGCTGGCGTAAATGGACATCAGATTGTTGATGCCGTCCTTGCCCTCCCGGTAGCACACCTCAGAATCCGAATCCGTCACTGCCCGCTTGAACTTGCGGATGATGGCGTCCTTATCGTCCAGGATCAGAATGCATGCGTTGGGATTGTCGTCAGACTTGGACATTTTCTTGGTGGGATCCTGTAAAGACATAACTCTTGCCCCCACATCCGGAATGTATGGCTCCGGCAGGGTGAACAGCTCCCCGTAGCGCTGATTGAAGCGCTGTGCCACGTTCCGTGCCAGCTCCAGGTGCTGCTTCTGATCTGCGCCCACCGGCACCAGATCTGCATTGTACGCCAGAATATCCGCCGCCATCAGGGACGGGTAGGTGAACAGACCTGCGTTCACATCGTCCGCATGCCGGGCGCTCTTGTCCTTGAACTGGGTCATGCGGGACAGCTCGCCGAACTGGGTATTGCAGCAAAGCAGCCAGTTCAGCTCCGCATGGGTACGCACATGGCTCTGGATAAACAGAATGGACTTTTCCAGATCAATGCCGCATGCCAGCAGCAGGGCGTATGCCTCCAGAGTATGCTGCCGCAGCTTCACCGGATCCTGCCGCACGGTAATGGCGTGCATATCCACCACGCAGTATACGCAGCGATACTGATCCTGCAAGGGCGCCCAGTTGCGGATGGCGCCGATATAGTTGCCCAGGGTAAAGGTACCCGTAGGCTGAATGCCGCTGAATATCAGCTTTTTTTCTTCTGCCACGAAAAATGCCCCCTAATTACTTACTGCCCTTCTGTGCAGCCTGGTCCTTCAGCTGTGCGTTACGCAGCTCGTTCATCACACGCTGGTACATTGCCATCAGTACCCGGCGCTTATCCCCCATGGGTACGCCTGCCGGCTCATATGCCAGCTTGTAGATGCCGCCCTTGGTCAGCAGATATACGAAATGGGTTCTGCCCCGGGGCAGGTCAAACTGGGTTGCCTTTTCCGCATCCTCCAGGTACTGTCCTGCGTTCAGGATAAAGGAACGGGCAGCCTGCACCACGCCGGGATGCCGCTGTGCCGCACCGGAGTAATCTCCGCCCAGATTGAAATACAGGTTTGCTGCACCGTTGATGTAGCATACCATGGTGGTCAGCAGTTGAGGCCCCATGGGCATATCAATGACTGCCCCGTATACGGTGTCATCCTTCAGATCCTTGCCGAAATGCTCTGCCGGGAAGGTCAGCGCCTTGCCCCGGGTCATGATATATTCCTTGCAGACTGGATAACGGTCCAGCACGATTCTTCTCTGAATTGCCATTTCATTCATCCTTTCAAATTTACTTATCCAGCAGTTCTCTTGTCATGTTCCCCAGGATCTCAATGCCCCGGACGATCTGCTCGTCGGTGGGGGTGGAGAAATTCAGCCGGAAGCTGTCGCTGGGATCGTTCTCCCGAATGGAGAATGCGGTACCGGGCACCACAGCGATCTTGTATTCGGACACGGCACGCTTGCAAAAGCCCATCATGTCGCTGCCCTGGGGCAGGGTCGCCCAGATAAACAAACCGCCCTCCGGCTTTGTCCAGGTGATCTTCCTGGAGAAGTGCTGCTCCATGCCCTCCAGCATCAGATTACACTTGTGCCGGTAGATCTTCTGAAGCCCTGCCAGATGCTGTTCAATATTCTGGGTCGCCAGGAACCGCTCGCACAGCACCTGTGCCCAGATGTTGGTATGCACATCGGCAACCTGCTTGCAGACGATGATCTTCTGGATAATAGGCTCTGCCGCAGACACATAGCCCACCCGGAGACCCGGCGCCAGGATCTTGGAGAAGGTGCCGGTGTAGATGACTCTCCCGTCCGTATCCAGGGTCTTGATGGCGGGAATATCCTCTCCGGCAAACCGCAGATCCCCGTAAGGGTTGTCCTCCAGGATCACGGCGTTGTACTTCTGTGCCAGGGCGTATACCGCCTTCCGTTTCTCCCAGGACATGGTTCTGCCGGTGGGATTCTGGAAGTTGGGAATCAGGTAAATGAGCTTTGCCTTTTTCGCATCCTTCAGCGCCTGCTCCAGCAGATCCAGCCGGATGCCGTCCTCCTCCATTTCCACGCCCACCAGATTGACATGATAGGAACGGAACGCATTCAGAGAGCCGATAAAGCTGGGAGATTCACAGATCAGCGTGTCCCCTTCGTTGCACAGCACCTTGCAGGCAAGCTCGTTGGCCTGCTGGGCACCAGAGGTGATGATCAGATCATCGGCACCAGCCTCAAAGCAGTGCCGGGAGCCCATCCAGCTTTTCAGCGCATCCCGCAGAGGGGTGTACCCCTCGGTGATGTTGTACTGGAGTGCCAGGATCGGATCGGTCTGCATCACACTGTCGGACAGCTCCGCCAGCACCTTGGTGGGGAATGCCTCCGGGGCAGGGTTTCCTGCCGCAAAGGAGATCACGTCCGGGAACGCACAGAACTTCAGGATCTCACGGATGGCGGAAGCCTGTAAGCCGCTTACCTTATCAGAGAAAACATAATTCATATCTATCCCTCGTTCAGTCAGTTTTCATAGGACACCGCTCAAAGCGATATCATATCAAGTATATCACATAATTTCCAAGACGGCAACATAAAATGTACAGAAAGTCCGGGTCAAGGGCGATTTTTTTGCAAATCGCACAGCTTTGACCGTCAAATTCTATACAATCCGCCCTTGACAAATGGGGTTTTCGGAGGTGATCGCACGAAAAAACAAAGCTTTCTGGGGGGATCCTGCGTTCTGCTGGCTTCGGCACTGGTGACCAAGATCATCGGCGCCCTGTTCAAGCTGCCTCTGACCAATCTGCTGGGGGGCGGCGGTATGGGCTACTTCAGCTGTGCCTACGGGCTGTTCCTGCCGGTGTATGCCCTATCCATTACCGGGCTGACCACGGCAGTGGCAAAGCTGACTGCGGAACGTGCTGCGCTGGAGGATCATGCCGCCCTCCGCCGGATCCTGAAGCTGTCTCTGTGGAGCTTCACTCTCATGGGGCTGCTGGGAACGGGGGCTATCCTGCTGCTGGCAAAGCCCTTCTGCCGCTATGTTGCGGAAAATCCGGACGCCTACCTGTCCGTACTGGTGCTGGCACCGGCGATCCTGCTGGGCTGCGTCAGTGCCGTATTCCGTGGCTATTATGAGGGACTGCGCACCATGTATCCAACCGGTCTGTCCCAACTGGCAGAAGCCCTGACGAAGCTGGTATGCGGTCTGGGGTTATGTCGGTATGCGCTGACCCATCCGGCAGTGGTGCTCCGGTACCTGCCGCCGGGCACCACACCCCTGGCAGCCGCCTCTGCCGCCGCCGTGCTGGGCGTGACCCTGTCCTGCGCTGCCGGCACTCTGTTTCTGATCCTGCGGCATGTATGCATCGGGGACGGAATCCCGGCGTTGCCCCGGCAAAAGCCCTCCCCTGTCTCTGACCGTGCCCTGTACCGGGCGCTGTTTGCAGTGCTGATCCCGGTAGCTGCCGGATCCCTCATCACCAATCTGACCAATCTGATCGACCTTGCCACCGGTATGCACTGTCTGAACACAGCGATCCGCAAGGCACCTGTCAGCTTTGCCGCCCGATTTGCCGATGACTCCGCCCCGGATCCGGCTGCTCTGGCAAATTTCATTTTCGGCTCCTTTTCCGGGCTGGCAGTGACCATCTTCAACCTGGTGCCCTCTCTGACCAACATGTTCGGCAAAGGTGCCATTCCTGCCATTGCCGCCGCCCATGCAGAACAGAACCGGAGTGCCATGCAGCAGGATTCCGCCGCCGCCATGCTTGCCACCGGCTTTCTGGCATTCCCCGCCGGATTGGGGATTTCCGTGCTGGCACAGCCCATTTTGCAGTTGCTGTATCCCCAGCGGGCTGCCGAGATCCTGGCAGCAGCTCCATCACTCCAGTGCCTGGGGCCCGGGGTGATCTTCCTGGCGCTGACCTTCCCCCTGTTCAGCATGCTCCAGGCTGTGGGGCATGCCCCCACAACAGTCCGGATCATGGGCGTTGGGGTATGCTGCAAGCTGGCAGGCAATCTGCTGCTGATTCCCCTGCCCCGGATCCACATTGCCGGTGCCGCCCTGTCCACCACCCTTTGTTATCTGGTGACCTTCCTGCTGGCGCTGTACACCTATCAGAAAAAAACCGGTGTCAAGCTGGGAATCATGCTGTTTCTCAAGCCTGCCTACGGGGGCATGCTCTGTGCCGCCGCAGCCGCCTTCAGCTATAGCCTGCTGCTGGGCAGACTGGGAAACAATCTGGCGCTGCCTGCCGCCATCTGTATGGGAGGCTGCGTGTATCTGTTTGCCATGTGGCTCATGGGCATCCGCCTCGCCGCCCTTCGGGGACGGACATAAAAAGACCTGCACCATGGTGCAGGCCTTTTCGATGCAGTTTTACTTCCACCGTTCCAGAGCATCGATCAGTCCCTCCAGATTCTGCGCCTGACCGGTCAGCCCGGACATATACACCTTTGGACTGACACGCAGATGCAGCTGCTCCGTGCCGGTGCCGGCGGCAAAGGTCAGCTTGATGGAGGTCAGAGAGCCGATCCCTCTGCCAACGGACAGGGACTGGAGATCCTGCAAGGCATAATACTGGCTGGACAATTTCATACCCAGCATATTGTACCGCACCACCACCAGGCAATTGCTTTCTGTGACCGCCGCATAGCCATACTGATTGGACAGGGACGAGCTAAACACAGACGGCCTGCCGAAGCTGACATACACCGGGCAGGAAAACCGATCCCCGGGCATCATGGCTTTTGCCAATGCCTGCTCCATGGCTTCGTTCGTCAGATGAAATAGATTCATTCCCATGGCACAGCCCCCTACTTCGTGATCGCCTGGACATCCTTCTGGTGTCCCATGATCATCAGCGTCTCATTCTGCTTGAACACATGATCCGGAGAGGGCAGCGGGTAAATATGTCCGTTTTCCTTTGTGGCAAGGATGCTGATCTGATACTTCTGCCGGATCGCCTTGCCTACGATGGTCTTCCCCACCCAGGATTCCGGCACAGAGATCTCATAAATGGCATAATCGTCCGCCAGCTTCATATAATCGAACACATGATTGGAGCCATGCTTGATGGCAAGCCGCTCCGCCAGTTCCCGCTCCGCATAGACTACCTCGTCCGCCCCGTTGCGCAGCAGAAATTTCTTGTGTACATCCCGGCTTGCCCGCGCCAGCACATACCGGGCACCGCATTCCTTCAGCAGAGAGGTCGCCTCCAGGGATGCCTGAAAATTATCCCCGATGGCAACCACGCACACATCAAAATTCCCCACCCCAAGGGAGGAAACAAACCGCTCGTTGGTGGCGTTGCCGATCTGTACGTTGGACACATACTGCATGGAATCGTTGACCCGGTGCTCATCAATGTCAATGGCAAGCACCTCGTTTTTCTGCTCCACCAAAGTTTTCGCCATATGCCTGCCAAAGCGCCCCAATCCAATAATCAAAAAAGATTTCATCATCTTCCCCTATCCGGGCAATACGCACAATCTTTGTGCAGTGCCGCCCTGCTTTCATGTATATTGCGCCGCCGGACGCAGATACTTGCTTTATGCAACATCGTAAGGAGGTGCAGTATGAAACCGCTCGGCGAACGCATGCTTATGTTTCTGCTCGGTTATTTTATATACAGCCTGATCGAGATTCTTGCACGGGGCTATACCCACTGGACCATGGCAGTAGTGGGAGGCACCGTACTGGTGTTCCTATATGATGTGAACCTGCGGCTGCAGGCACCCCTGTGGCAGCGCTGCCTGCTGGGGGCGCTGTTTATCACCGCCATGGAATTTACCGTAGGCGTCATCGACAATCTGGTGCTCCGTTGGGGCGTATGGGATTATACCACCGTACCGCTGAATCTGCTGGGGCAGATCTGCCTGCCTTTTTCCATACTGTGGTTTTTCCTGAGTATCCCTGCCTGCGGCATCTGTCGGCTGGTACAGCGGCGGCTTCACACCCAGATCTGATCCCCCAGGCTCAAAATAAACTGGGTCAGCTCGCTTGCCATTTCCGACTGCTCCGGCACCCGGGGATGCCCCGGAGTGCCCGTTCCCGTGCGGCGGAACCGATACCGCAGCACCCGGTCACTGCCCGCCGTTTCCTGTATCTCATCCAGCACCCGCTCAAAATCCGCATCGTGCTGCAGCACTGTCAGAGTCAGGATAAACACTGCCCGGGGGTATTTGTCCATCAGATCCCCCAGCAGCTCCAGGTACCGGTTTTTCCAGGCAATGCGCCGCTGACCGGTCAGAAGGATATTGTCCTGCTGCCCGATGTGATGATCGTTCTGACCGAACGCCAAAATCACCACCTGGGGTGTGTATGCTGCAAAGTCCCAGTCCGTCACCCCGGTATCCGTTTCGGGAATGTAACACAGCTTATTGTATACGGATTCCATACCGATCTGTCCGCCATGATAATACCCCGTATGATCCAGCAGGGCAATGCCACCCTGGGCAATGTTGTGGATCTGTGCTCCCAGAAGCCTGGCAGTCTGCATGGGAAACGCATACCAGGCGTTGTCCGCTGTACCATCACATTTTGCGGGAGGATCCGTCTGTCCCACTGCCTCATAAGCCTCGCAGACTGCTCCGGCACTGACGCTGTCTCCGTAGCATTCGATCCGCCGCTGGGGCAAGGGGGGGAGCTTGCAGGCACATCCCCCCTCTGCCAGTTCAAACCCCAATAGCCGAAAATAGTGGGTGGCATCCTGCCGCTTGAACAGGATCAGACGATGCAGAGGGCGGCACCGGGTCACCGGAATCTCCAGCAGTTGTGGCTCCGGCGTGTCGGACAGATCCAGCACCCCCTCCGCTCCGTCCAACCAGTAGCCAAGCTGGATCCGGTTGTAGAACCGGGTGTTCTGCACCCTGACCGCAAGCCGGTCTCCGGTAAAACCCAGACGCACCTGGGATCCGGCATAGTAAAAAGCAGGAGACGCCCCCTGTGACCGGTCGATCCTGCCCATGTACTGCAAAGCCGGGTCCGCCGGTGAAATCCATGTACCCATACGCAATCCTATCTCCATATCTGCGGCGGTCCTCCACAGGTGTTCTGCGCAGGATACCCTTATTTTATACATAGTATAGCACAGCACTCCCGTTCCGTCAACGGGTATTTGCACAGGAGCATTTCCTGTGCTTTTTCATTTTTGCAGAAAACCTCTTGACAAAGCCGAAAACCTGTGCTAAAGTATTAAGTGTAATATCAATAGTGGTACAGCTAATACGCCACGGAACAGGAGGTGCCTGATGTTTGATATTGACCTGCAAAGCCGTGTGCCCATCTACGAACAGCTTTACAAAAAGACAATCGAGCTGATCATCAAGGGCGTGCTGTCGGAAAATGACCAACTGCCCAGTGTGCGTGCCCTTGCAAAGGAGCTTGGCGTAAATCCCAACACCGTTGCCAAAGCATATCAGGAATTGGAGCGCAGCAAGGTCATTTACTCCCTTTCCGGACGAGGCAGCTTTATATCCCGCATCAGCGATATGGAAATCAAGGAGTATGCGCTGATCGATTTTGACGAATCTGTCCGGGAGGCTCTGAAGGCGGGCGTGACCCCGGATGAGCTGAAAAACCGGATCGATGCAGTGACAGAGAAAGAAAGGAGCGCTCCGTAACAGAGCGAGGGTACGGAACCATGATAGAACTCAATCAACTGGTAAAGAAATTCGACACCACCCCGGTGTTGGATGGGGTGGATCTGACCATTCCCACCGGCACCGCATTCGGACTGCTGGGTTCCAACGGCGCCGGAAAATCCACCATCCTGCGGCTGATCTCCGGCATCTACCGACCGGAGGGAGGCGAGCTGCTGGTGGACGGTCAGCCTGCCTATGACAATGTGCTGACCAAGCAGCGGATCTTTTTCATCAACGATGAAACCGTCCAGTTCACCAGCTACACCCTGGAGGAGCTGAAAAACTTCTACAAGCCCTATTACCCGAACTTTTCCGAGGAAGCCTTTGAAAAGCTCCGGGCAAACATCAAGCTGCCCCTGAAGAAAAAGCTCAGCACCTTTTCCAAGGGCATGAAGCGGCAGGCTATCGTCATCATTGCCCTGGCATGCCGCACGGATTACCTGCTGCTGGACGAAGCCTTTGACGGACTGGATCCCACCATGCGGATCATCGTCAAGCGCATGATCGTGGACGCTATGCTGGACCGGAATCTGACCACCATCATCTCCTCCCACAATCTGAAGGAGATCAATGAGGTCTGCGACACGGTGGCGCTGCTCCACCAGGGAAAGATCGTCTTTTCCCGGGAACTGGACAGCGTGAAAAGCAGCATCCACAAGCTGCAGGTGGTGCCAGGTGCCGGACAGCAACTGGACGCAGAACGGGCAAAGGCGCTTGGGGTGGAGGTCATGCATTTCGAGCAGTCCTCCAGCGTCTGCTACATCATCGCCAAGGGCACAGAGGAGGAGCTCCGGCAGTGTCTGGCGCCCCTTGACCCCGTTGTACTGGACGTGATCCCTCTGACACTGGAAGAAATCTTTATTTACGAACTGGAGGTGCTTGGCTATGACAGCAACGCCATCACAGAGTAAGCTGCGGCCGTTCTGGCTCAATGCCCGCACAAAGCTCATTGCCAACCGGAAGCCGCTAATCGTCTACGGTGTCCTGCAGCTGCTGGGACTGCCCCTGATCGTGCTGTCCACAGTGCTGACAAGCAGTGCACTCCTTCACTATGTCCCCTACAACTTGGATGGCAATCCCGTAGAGGAGCCCTACTGGGTGCGGTACGGAAGCATGTACGCAGGCTTGGGCATGATCTTTTTCTGCGTCTCCCTGCTGCTGGGCTTCCTGTTTGCCGTGGGCTCCTTTGACTATCTGTTCCGGAAGGCAAAGGTGGATATGACCTACGCCCTGCCGATCAACACCCGGCAGCGGTTCTTCAGCGATTTTCTCACCGGTGCTGCCATGTATCTGCTCCCCTTCCTGGCAGCCTGCGGTCTGTGCTACGCCATCTTTGAAACCGGATGCATCCTCCAGGACGGTCTGCGGGAAATGTTGGGCGAAATACCCTTTTCTCTGGAGCTTGCCGCCCTCAAATGCATCATCATCGTGGCACTGGGCATGCTGTTCCTGTACGCCTGCACCGTCTTTGCCATGACCTGCTGCGGCACCCAGGCTGAATCCCTCATCGCCACAATATGCGTCCTGTTCCTGGTGCCCATTACCGTTGTGGTATTCGGTCTGGTCTATCTCCAGGGCGGCATGTACGGCATCGACATTGAATCCACTCTGCTGAAGCTGTTGGAGTATACCGGGCCGGTTGGTGCCGGATCCGTATTCTTCTCCTTTCTGGAAAATGAAACCCAATACCCCGTCGGCAGTTGGGCAGCGGCCTATCTGGCAGAGATCCTGGTGCTGGTAGGCGTAACCTACCTGCTGTATCGGCACAGAAAGGCGGAGGACACCTCCAAGCCCTATGTATACCGGTTCATGTACTACTTCACCATGGGCGCTCTGATGACCTGTCTGTATGCCATTGCTGTCAGCGATGCGGATACCCTGATCCCGGTGCTGATCTTCTCGGCGGTGGTGTATCTGATCGCAGAGATCATCACCAACCGGGGCTTTAAGAAATTCTACAAGTCCCTGATCCGGTTTGCTGTGACCATGGCGGTCATTGCCGGATTCACCGCCCTGCTGGATGCCACCGACTACTTCGGTGTCGTGCAGCGTCTGCCGGAGGAATCCAACATCAGCAGCATCACCTTCTCCTGCAACGAAAACTACAACTCCATTTACTGGGACAGCGGCATGGAGGCCCAACCCAAGGTGGAGCTGACAGAGCCGGAACAGATTGAAGCAGTGTATGGGCTGCACAAGCGGCTGCTGAACGCCTATGATGCGAGAGACAATGACCACTATGGAAGCAGTCCAACCCAGATCCGCATTACCTACCACCTGAAGCTGGGAGCACAGTTCACCCGCCGGTACACCATTACAGCGGAGCAGTGGGCTGACCTGGTGGAGCCGGTTATGCGCAGCAATGCGTGGATGCAGGCGACCCTGGACGAACGGCTTGACAATTTCGGACCGGAGCTTCGGGTGGAGGACAGCAACCAAACAAACGCCACTTACTTTGCTCCCGACTCCTATCAGCAGTTTATCCGGGAGTTCAAGATCGCCTACATGCAGGACTGGATGAATATGTCCGACCAGGAATTCCTGGAGCCAAAGGAGATCTATTTGTATGCCAACGGCATCCCGGTACGCAGCAGCTTTACCAACACCATGGAAATGCTCAAGACATACAAATGCACACCGCCAGCTCCGGATTCCGACACGGAAGCCGCCGATTCCAGCGGAATCCTTTATTATCTGGGCACGGAGCACGACCGGGTGTACATCAACTTTCCGATCACGGATGCCGAAACCTCTGAAGAGATCCCCTCCGCCGGTTTTCTGCTGCCCTATGCGTCCAACTACGGCAGCACCACCGGGGACTATGTACTGCGCTATAACGGGGAATACTATTTTCTGTCCCCGGACTGCCCGTTCCTGATGGATCAATTGATCGGCGAGCCGCCGAAAAGCCCGGATACGCCAAAGATTGATACGGGTGCCATGCTGTAATCTGACACCTTTGGATGCATACCTTCGCAGCGAAGGCAGCCATCTGACCCCGGACGAGATCAAAGAAGCGCTGATGCTCTGGGGCATTGTCCATCCATAACCAATTGCTTTCCTCCTTGCCCGCAGTGTCTACGGATGCTGCGGGCTTCCTTATGCCTGTGCCCTTTTTCCGGTTGAAATCCCACCGCCGGCGTGCTATAATGGAAGCAGAACAACACGGTTGCCCATACGGACTGCCGGAACAGAAAGGAACCTTGTACATGAAACGATTTGCCATTGTATGCATTCTCTGCGCCATGCTGCTGGCTGGATTGCAGGGCTGCCGGAAGGTGGAAAACGAAGAAAGCAGTGCCCCTGCCGCATCCCAGGATGCGCCCCAGCAGGACACCGCCGGCGCAGAAACGCAGCCTCCCACGGAGGAGGCCACCCAGGAGCCGGTACAGACCCATGACTTAGGACAGGTAGATCCGGAAACGGAGCATATCCTGGATCCGGACAAGGTACTGGATACAGCCCTGCGCACCAGTCTGAACCAGTCTGCCGCCAAGATCGCAAGGCAGTATCATCTGAATCTGACCATTGACATTGTGCAGAAGCTGGGGGATCAGAAGCCTGCCGCCTACGCCCAGGCAGACTATGAAGCCCTGTACCCGGCGGACAGCAGCGGCGTGCTGTTTCTCATCAACAACGACACAGGAGAGGATTACCTGTATGTGTCCGGAGATTGCGGCAGATTTCTGACAGATTCTGTCCGCACGGAGCTGCTGATCCGGATCTCCCCCATGCTGGCTGTGTCGGATTATCAACAGGCGGTGCAGACTGTGCTGGATACCATTGCCGAAGTATGCCCTGCCCATGTATTCGACCAGGCAGGTGCCATGGATCCGGCGGATATCGCCGATCTGGAGGATACCGCAAAGCAGTTGTACACCAGCAAGAAGCTGACCGCTGTGGTATGCACCAGCGAGGACGCCAGCCAGGAGGCTGCGGACGCCCTGTTTGAAAAGCTGTACGGAACGGAAACGGACGGGATCCTGCTGATGCTGGACACCCAGGGGGAAATGATGTATGTAAGCCTGGGCGGCAAAATGCGAAGCAGCATTGGCGGCACCACCATCGGTGCCATGCTGGATCGGATCGATATGGAGCGCCGGGATGGGGCAGCTGCGGCAGCGAAAAAATTCTTCAGCGAGGCGGAAACCCTGGAGCGGTAGCATATGCAAACAAAAGACTTGCATTTTTTCGCAGAATCGTTTATAATAGAAGGAGCAAAGATTTCACAGCTCTGTCTGCACAGAGCCGAAAATGAATTTGGAGGTCACAAATATGTTGGTTTCAGCAAAGGAAATGCTCAACAAGGCAAGAGACGGCAAGTACGCTGTCGGTCAGTTCAACATCAATAATCTGGAGTGGACAAAGGCAATCCTGCTCACCGCTCAGGAGCAAAATTCCCCTGTCATCCTTGGTGTATCCGAGGGCGCAGGTAAGTATATGTGCGGCTACCGTACCGTTGTAGGCATGGTAAACGGCATGCTCAAGGAACTGAACATCACCGTTCCGGTTGCGCTGCACCTGGATCACGGCTCTTTTGAGGGCGCAAAGGCTTGCATCAACGCAGGCTTCTCCTCCATCATGTTCGATGGTTCTCACTACCCCATCGCTGAGAACATTGAAAAGACCACACAGCTGGTTCACACCTGCGACGTACTGGGTCTGTCCCTGGAAGCTGAGGTTGGCTCCATCGGCGGCGAAGAGGACGGCGTCATCGGCGCCGGCGAGTGCGCAGATCCGGATGAGTGCAAGGCAATCGCTGACCTGGGCGTTACCATGCTGGCTGCCGGCATCGGCAATATCCACGGCAAGTACCCTGCAAACTGGCCTGGTCTGAGCTTTGAGACCCTGGCTGCTGTAAAGGAAAAGGTTGGCGACATGCCTCTGGTACTCCACGGCGGCACCGGCATTCCGGCTGACATGATCAAGAAGGCAATCTCCCTGGGCGTTGCAAAGATCAACGTAAACACCGAGTGCCAGCTGGCATTCCAGGCTGCTACCAGAGAGTACATCGAAGCTGGCAAGGATCTGCAGGGCAAGGGCTTTGACCCGAGAAAGCTGCTGGCTCCCGGCTTTGAAGCAATCAAGGCAACCGTAAAGGAAAAGATGGAGCTGTTCGGTTCCATCGGCAAGGCTTAATCCGGTTTTGCATCCAAAGCGCCGCAGTGGAATGCTGCGGCGCTTTTTCATGTCCTGCATCGCCGGATTTTCATCCTGCTTTTATGGGGCTTTCGCACAGCTTTCACAAACTGCCGGTATACTAAGAGCATGAAATCAAGGCAAAGCGGTTTCCGCAATCTGTGCCGTGCAAAGCCGCCAGGCGAGTTTTACACGGTATGCCGAAGTGCTCTACTTCTTTCTAACCTTCACTGTTCCGGAGCGGATACGCCGGTACGGAACAGACTAACAACCCCATTGCATATGCAATGTTCCAGCCGTCCGCAGTCCACCCTCTCTGCGGACGGCATTTTGATGTCAAAGGAGCAAGCCATGAACCCCTTCCCCTATTCTGACGACAATAAGCGCTATCACACCCTTGCCCATCACAACCGACACACCTACGGCAGACGCATCTGGAAAGCTGTGCTGGACGGGGGCTTTTCCTGCCCGAATCTGGACGGCACCTGCGGCACAGGTGGCTGCGTATTCTGCGACGGCGGCAGCGGCTATTTCACCCATGCTGCCGCCATGCCTATCCCGGAGCAACTGGAAGCGGAGCTTGCCCGGATCCGGAAAAGGGATCCGGATCCACGGGTCATTGCCTATTTCCAGGTGCATACCAATACCTACGCCCCGGTGGAACGGCTCCGGCAGGTGTACGAACCTGCCCTTTCCCATCCGGCAGTGATGGGATTGGCCATCGGCACCCGTCCCGACTGCCTGCCCACAGATGTTCTGGCGTACCTGGAGGAGCTGTCCCACCGGACAAATCTGACGGTGGAACTGGGCTTGCAGACCTGTATGGACGATACCGCCCGGCGCATCAACCGGGGCTACCCCTTTTCCATCTTTGCGAATGCCATGGAGCAGTTGCACCAACGGCGGATCCGCACCTGTGTGCATCTCATTAACGGACTGCCGGGGGAAACTCCTGTGCAGATGGTAGAATCCGCCCGGCAGGTGGGGCTGCTGCATCCGGATGCAGTAAAGCTACAACTGCTGCATGTGATCCGGGGCACGGCTCTGGCGGACTGGTATAATGCCGGCAGGTTTTCCGTCATGTCCCAGGCGGAGTATGTGTCCGTGATCCTCCGGCAGCTGGAGGTGCTGCCCCCGGAGACCGTCATCGAACGTATTACCGGGGACGGTGATCGGAATAAGCTGATCGCCCCACTGTGGAGCATGCGGAAAATTGCGGTACTGTCCGCCATCGACAAGGCGCAGGCACAGGCAGACAGCTGGCAGGGCAAAGCCCTTGGGGCAGCACTGCACAATGCATGCCAGGTGGCTTTGCCCTGAATAAAAAAAGCGGAGCACATGCTCCGCTTTCTTATTACCCGTATTATTTCTGCTTTTCGCTGCTTTCCCGCAGTGCTACACGGCGGATCTTGCCGCTGATGGTCTTGGGCAGCTCCTCCATAAATTCTACGATTCTCGGATACTTGTAGGGAGCGGTATGCTCCTTGACGTAGTTCTGGATCTCCTTCTTCAAAGCCTCAGAAGCCTCCGTACCCTTGGTCAGAACGATGGACGCCTTTACCACCTGGCCACGGATCTCGTCCGGCGCAGCAGTGATGGCACACTCCAGCACATAGGGCAGTTCCATGATAACGCTTTCGATCTCGAAGGGTCCGATCCGGTAGCCGGAGGATTTGATCAGATCGTCTACACGACCCACATACCAGAAGTAGCCGTCCTCATCCCGCCATGCAGTATCGCCGGTGTGATAAGCACCATCGTGCCATGCTTCCTTGGTCTTTTCCTCGTTGTTGTAATAGCCCAGATACAAGCCGCAGGGAACCTTCTTGTCGGTGCGGATCACGATCTCACCAGTCTCACCGGGCTTTGCAGGTGTGCCGTCCGGCAGCACGATATCGATGTCGTACAGGGGGCTGGGTCTGCCCATGGAGCCGACCTTATTGGAATCCCCTACGAAGTTGGCAATGGACAGGGTGGTTTCAGTCTGACCAAAGCCCTCCATCAGCTTGATGCCCGTAGCCTCCAGGAACCGGTTGTATACCTCCGGGTTCAGTGCCTCACCGGCAACCACCGCATACTTCAGAGAAGACAGATCAAACTTGGACAGATCCTCCTTGATGAAGAAACGGAACATGGTGGGCGGTGCGCAGAAGGTGGTGATGTGGTATTTTGCGAACATGGGCAGGATCTTGTTTGCGTCGAACCGGTCAAAGTCATAGGTGAATACCGGTGCTTCATTCATCCACTGACCGTACAGCTTACCCCAGAGTGCCTTGCCCCAACCGGTGTCGGAAATGGTGAAGTGGAGACCATTGGGATCTACATTCTGCCAGTACTTTGCAGTCAGGAAGTGCCCCAGACCATACTTGTGGCTGTGGGTTGCAATCTTCGGGTAGCCGGTGGTGCCGGAAGTGAAGAACATCAGAATCGGGTCATCACCACAGGAGGTATCCTCCGTCCGCTCGAACTTGTCGCTGTATGCAGGAAGCTCTCCGTCGAAATCATGCCAGCCCGGACGAGGTCCGCCGGTGCAGATCAGGGTCTTAACGGACTTGCACTGCTTGACAGCGCCCTCAACGTGGGTGGTTACATCCCCGTCACCGGTGCAGACAATGGCGCTGACGCCTGCTGCATCAAACCGATATACATAATCGTGCTCCAGCAGCTGGTTGGTTGCCGGGATTGCGATAGCACCCAGCTTGTGCAGAGCTACGATAGAGAACCAGAACTGATAGTGCCGCTTGAGTACCAGCATCACCCGGTCGCCCTTCTTGATGCCCAGGGAGCGGAAGTAGTTGGCGGTCATATTGGAATAGTGCTTCATATCCGCAAAGGTAAAGCGGCGCTCTGTAAAGTCATTGGACACATGGAGCATTGCCAGCTTGTCCGGAGTCTTTTCCGCAACCTTGTCCACGATGTCAAAGCCAAAGTTGAAGGTGTCGGTGTTGTGGTATTCAATACCGGTCAGATGCCCGAATTCATCCGTAGTGGTGGACACAAACTTTTCTGCAACCGGATGCACCAGCCCAGCCTTGTCCACGTTGGTGAGCACACGGGTCTGCACATGCTCCTTATACTCCGGCACGCCTCCCTGACCGTTGGGGTTCATAACGATGGCGTAGATCTCGCAGTCCTCACCGCCGATGGCAACCTCATCGTGGGGCGTGGAGCTGTCGTAGTAGATGCTGTCGCCGGGGTGGAGAATCTCGCTGTGGTCGCCGATATAGATCTTCATGCAGCCCTTGACCACGATATCAAATTCCTGTCCCTCGTGGGATGCCATATGCAAAGGCTTGTCCATTGCTTCTTCGGAATAGGGGATCTTTACAAAGAAGGGCTCACTGATTTTGTGACGGAACTGGGGTGCCAGACGGTAATAGGCAAAGCCCTCACGCCGCACGATGGGCAGCCCCTTGCCGGCTCTTGTCACAGTGTAGCTGGTTACCTTGGGGCTTTCGCCTTCCATCACATCCGTGATCTCCACGCCGCATGCCTTGGCGCATTTGTAAATAAACGTAAAGCTGAAGTCACTCTGTCCTGCCTCCAGCGCCTTGTACTCCTCAACGGATACATCCGTGCGCTTCGCCATTTCCTCTACGGAAAGCCCCACGTCCTCCCGCACAGCCCGAATACGCTCTGCAACCTCTTTGATTGCGTGATCCATGTTTGCTCCCATTGCGTTTCATCCTTTCTATGCATTTGATTGTTCACCTTTGAGACAAATAAAAAACTCGTCTCAAAGATCATGTTCTTTGAGACGAGATATGTTCCCGCGGTACCACTCAAATTGCGCATTGCGCCCCTCATCGGCTCCAACAAGCCTATTGCCTTCACGCAGCAAAAACGGAAACGCCTACTTGGTTTACACCGTTCAGGTTTCAGCTCGGAAGGGATCAGCAATCGGTATATTTTCACCGGCTTACACCAGCCGCCGGCTCTCTGCGCAAAATGATATCCGATGCAGTCTTCGTCATCGCCATTGACATGAGTATATCACGTTCTCTCGGCTTTGTCAAGGGGTTCTGAAAAAAAATTTTGTGCCGGAAGCATACTGCGCCATACTGCCGCCACAAAGCCCACACAGTCCCCTGTGGTGTCCCGTGTCAGCACCGGTTCTCCCTCTGCCGCACACACCAAGAGCATGTCCGGCGCCGGAGGTGTCCCCAGACCGATCACCAGCAGATCCCCTGGCTGTATGCCGTATGCCAAGCCGGTCTCATCCGGCATCCGCCATGCCACATATCGGGTGTCACCCTGGGGCAGCGGATAAAAGGCAACATAGCTTTCTGCCTGCTCCGGGGTACCATCCAGCCGGGATACCACCGGGATCCGCAAAGGCCGACCTCCGGCGAGCCGGATTCCCCGGTTTTGATTCCCTGATTTCTCCAGGTATCCATCCGCCACCAACAAATTGATGTAACGGTGTGCGGTGGAAGTGGATTTCATCCCAAGTGCGGCGCAGATCTCCCGCACGGACGGCGGAATGTCTGTTTCGGTACGCAGTCTGATATAGTCATAGACTGCACGTGCCTGATCGTTCAGCATGATTCATCACTGATTTTCCGCATATGCAGGAAAATCCGCTCCTCTCCTCGTTATCAGCCCTGTGGCAGTTCCTTTGCAAGCCGCCGGGAGATCTTGTATACATCTCCGCAGCCCAGGGTAATCACCAGATCCCCCGGCTGTGCGTGCTTGCAGATATAGTCGCAAACCTGGTCAAAATTGTGGTACTTCCGGGTATCGTTCGGCTCCTCGGTTTCATCCTGGGGGAACCAGACGCAGCCCGGAATCTTCTCCGCCAGATTCCGCGTGAAAATGTGGTAGGTATTCTTCTCACGGGAACCCATAATATCCGTCAGCACCGCCGTATCCGCAATGGACAGAGCCTTTGCAAAGTCATCCAGCAGCATAGCTGTCCGGGAGAAGGTAAAGGGCTGGAACACCGCCCACACATGGCGGTAGCCCATTTCCTTTGCCGCATTCAGCGTCACCGTCAGCTCCGCCGGATGGTGTGCATAATCGTCCACCACCGTAATGCCCCCAACCTGGGCAACCTTTTCAAAGCGTCTGCCTGCGCCCCGGAATTCACACAGCCCCTTCTGAATTGCATCAAAGGGAACCCCTGCGTGATCCGCCGCCGCAATGGCTGCCATGGCGTTCAGTACGTTGTGAATCCCTGCTACATGCAGCACGATCTCTCCCATGGGCTTGTCATGATGCATAGCGATGAAGTGCGTCTCCATGCCGCTGACATGCTGCACCTGTGCCGCATAGTAATCGCAGTCCGGCGTATTGCCGAAGGTAATCATCTCCTTGCCGGAGATGCCCTCCACTGCCTTCCGGGTGTTGGAGTCATTGCCGTTGTAGATCACTGTCCGGCTTGCCTTTTCGGCAAACTTATGGAAGGACTTGATCACATTCTCCAGAGTGCCGAAGTAGTCCAGATGGTCCGCATCCACGTTCAGGATCACTGCCACGTCCGGATACAGCTTCAGAAAGGTGTCCACAAATTCACAGGACTCACATACCATGATATCACTTTTGCCGGCTCTGCCGCTGCCCCCGATACAGGGCAGCTTGCCTCCGATGAAGGCGGACAGATCCACCCCGGCGGTAAACAGAATCTGCGCCGCCATGGAGGTGGTGGTAGTCTTTCCGTGGGTGCCGCAGATGCAGATGGCATTGTCATACTTGGAGGTGACGATGCCCAGCAGTTCGCTGCGCTCCAGCACCGGTACGCCGCTGGCTTTGGCAGCGATCAACTCCGGATTGTCCGCCATAATGGCTGCGGTGTGGACGATCAGATCCGCCCCCGCAATATTCTCTGCCCGCTGTCCAAGCATCACCGGGATCCCCAGCTTCCGGACAGCCTCCAGGGTCTCGGTTTCGTTGTTGTCCGACCCGGTGAGATAATAGCCCCAGCTGTGGAGAATCTGCGCCAGGGGATACATACCGGAGCCCCCGATCCCAATAAAGTGAATATGTTTTTTCCCATTTAAAATATTCAGATTCATAATAACCATCTCGTTCCTTTGTAGTTTATTCACAAAGCGATGCTTTGATTGTTCATAAAAATGGTGTATAATACAGAATACAAGGGAGCATCGTATACACACCACATTGTAACACCATGCTAGACATATCCGTACAACATAAGGAGGTAGCACACATGGAAATTACAGACATCAAAATCCGAAAGATCATTACAGAAGGCAGGCTGCGTGCGGTAGTATCCGTTACGCTGGACAACATGCTTGCCGTACACGACATCAAGGTCGTCCAGGGGGATGAGCGATTGTTCGTCGCCATGCCCAGCAGAAAGGACGAAAGCGGCGTGTTCCGGGATATTGTACATCCCATTTCCCCTGCCGCCCGACAGATGTTTGAGCAGCAGATTCTGGAGGCTTACTCCCAGCATCTAGCACTGCTTGAAGCAGAAGAATCCGCCCACGATGCCCTTGTATAATCCATTCTGAATTTCAGCAGGGAATGTTTACATTCCCTGCTTTTTTTGTTGCTCCAGCAGATAGGTCTTCATCAATGCGATCTGGGTCTTGGCGTCCTGGATCTCGTTCCGCAAAACCATATTTACCGCCTCACGCAGATCGATCCGCTCCACGTCCACGAACTCGTCCGGATCCAGCTTCTGGCTGCCTCCCACCTGCAAGCCCTTTGCAAGATACATATGAATCACTTCCGTGTCATATGCAGGCGTGGGAAACAGGGAACCCAGATATTCCATAGATTCCGCCCTGGTACCGGTTTCCTCCCATAGCTCCCGGATGCCGCAGGTCAGAGGCTCCTCCCCCTGCTCCAGCTTTCCTGCGGGCACCTCCAGGGTCACACAGTGGTGCGGATAGCGGAACTGCCGCACCATCAGCACCTGCCCCTGCTCCGTCAGGGGCACCACGCATACGCCCCCGTTGTGGTGGATCACATCCCGGATGGCTTCTCTGCCATTTTCCAGCTTTGCCACGTCCCGGGTCACATAGAGGATCTTCCCCTCAAATACGGTTTCACTTTTGATTGTCTCTTCGTTCAGATGCATCTTCTGACTTCTCCCCTTCCTCGTTCCATCTCCCGGCGTACCGGGACAAATATGCCGCATACTGCATAGCGGCAGGCACATCCTGCTGCAAGTCATATCCATACCAGCAGGTGTGGAAGCACTCCTGCTTTGCCTCCTGCTTCCGGCACTTCCTGGTCAGCAGCAGATACAGCACCAGCAGCAATGCCCCAGCCCCGGTAAGCCATGCGCCGATCCGCAGACCCGGTGTCTCATAGGTAAAGACAATCACATTGTCCCCCGCCTGGGCTTCCACTGCCATAAAGCCGTAGCTGACCCGTTCCACATCCACCGGCTGCCCGTTGACCGTGGCGCTCCATCCTGCCTCATAGGGCACGCTGAAGAACACCAGATTGGGCTGCTCCATGGTGATGGTGCCGGTAAAGCCGCTGGAATCATACCGAAAGCTGTCGCAGGCATGCTCCGCCCGTTCCCGGCAGGCTTCCAGATATCGTTCCTCCGTCAACCCATAGGCATTGTTCTGAAGCACTGGCTTCATCAGGCTGCCGTACTTTTGAATCTGCTCCTGGTTCAGCACAATGGAGTTGATCAGCACCTTTTCACAGCTCATGCCGGATCTGCCCTCCACATCCTCCTGGGACACATAGCTGTCATAGGTAAAGCCCATGGGGATGTGGTACTGATTCTCGTATACATAGAATTCGTTCTGTATCCCCACATATTCAAACCCGGGCAGGCCGCAGTCGAAGGAATATTCATCCTTCTTGGAGTTATTCACCTTGTCAAAGTAATACCGGACGGAGAACAGCCCCCGAAGGGTGTAGTGCTCAATGGAGGCACGGGATGCCACATCCCGGGTGACCCCGACCTGGTCGTAAAATTCCATAATAGAAACCGGCACTACGCTCTGAAAGGCACGCATATTGGAACAGCCCCAGAACATGGGGTAGTTGTCGTAATCCTCCGAAATGTCGATCCGGTAAAACTGCTCCCGGGGATCCGGCAGAGAAATCTTCTCGCCGCCCTCGATGCCGATCCGGGCGTAGGTACGGGGGATGGGACCTAAGGAAACCCCGAAGTACACCACGGAGGCGGTGCAGAGCACGCACGCCCCGATGGTCAGCGCCATAGCCCGGCGCAGCACCGGCTCTCCCCGCCTCCGGCATACCGCAAGCCAGACCACCCCGCACAGATTCAGCACACACAGCGCCAGGATCAGCACAAAGTAGATGGGGTAATTTGCAAAGTCAAACCATTTAATGTCCTCCCCGTCCTTGATGGGGATAAAACATGCCGCCAGGCAGAACAGCAGCACGCCGCCGCTGATCCAGATGCCCTGCTTCAGAGAAATCTGTACATCGTCCAGGGCAATGGCAGTCATCATTGCCATGATCAGGATGGGCATATAGAACCATCTTGCATAGTAGGAGCCATTAAAGGCATAGAAGGCGGAATTGAAAATGGGAATGAAGGCGCAGAACGTGCAGAACAGAGTGATCCGGGTAGCCCAGTGCTTTTTCCGGGTACCCAGAAAGCCGATGACGCCGGTCATGCCGAACAGGGGCAGATAGCCGCCAATGGACGCCCACTTGGCGCTGTCCGTGCTGAACAGATTGGGTCGTGCCGGTACATCCGGGATCATAAAGAAGCTCTGGATAATCCGGATGATCCGGGTACGGTCGGAGTATGCCACCATGTTCATGCCGTACAGCCGCTCTGTCACCCGGTTATTCTCCAGAATGGTCAGACAGGAGGGCAGCAGCAGCACTGCCGACAGCAACACGCCAATGATAGACTCCAGGGCGATGCTGAAGAACTTTCGCCGGGTGATGTGAAAATCCTTACAGGTGCAGCGAAACAGAAAGTAGACCAGCACGAATACGACCTGGCCGGCAAAGAAGAAGTAATTGAGCATTGCCATCAGTGCCACCGCAAGAGCAAATACCCCCCGGCGGTTGTTGTTCACCCGTTCCTCCAGGGCAATCAGCAGCAACGGGAAAAAAGCGGTCACATCCTGGAAGTGGTTGAAGAAAATGTTGTATGCCTGGAAGCCGGAAAAGGCGTAGAGCATGGCACCGATGGCGGCGGCACGGGGACTGCGCACAAAGCGGCGGATATAGGCATACCCGGTCATAGTCGCCATGCCGTGCTTGAGGCAGAGCAGCCAGGGTATCAGATAGGGTACTGCGCCGCTGGGGAAGGGTATGGTCAGCCAGAAGAAGGGACTGCCCAGCAGGTAGAAGGAGTAGGAGCCGATAAAGTTTGCCCCCAGATCCGTCTGCCAGTTCCAGCCCAGCTGACCGCTGCGCACTGCGTCATGGGCGAGGTGATAAAACGGGATCTGCTGGGAATTGAAATCCCCGTAGTAGATGAAATACCCCTTGTTGAAGATCACAATGGGCAGCAGTACCACAAGCAAGGTGAAAAAGCCCAGCAGAAACATCCGCAGATACTGTCGTTTGCCGTCCTCCTGGATCAGAAGCAGGTTCTTTTTGACCATAAGTTCCTCCAATGATGATTATACCACGAATTGCCTCATAATGGAAGAGCCAATTCCAAAATATTTTTGGTGATTTCGCATAAAGTTTGATCGGACGCAGCACCCGGCGCCCCTTTGCCGCATAGGATGCACTAGGGGCGAGGGGTTACCGGCACAATGTTGGTGAGAATCCCCTGTTCGGTCACGTCCACGATGCCATAGGAGGGGGGCATGCCGTCCCGGGGACAGCTGACGCTGCCGGGATTGAGCAGATACAACCCATCCTCATACCGGGCGCAGCGGACATGCGTATGTCCGAACAGTGCCAGATCCGCATCGTTCTGACGTGCCAGTGCCTTGAGATGCTCCAGGGAGCTGTTGACGCCGTAATTGTGCCCGTGGGTGGCTACCAGCCGATGGCTGTGCTCCAGCCCCAGGGTCAGCACCGGCAGGCTCATGCTGTCGTAATCGCAGTTCCCTTTTACATGCCAGGTTCGGGCGGACAGATCCGGGAACTGGGTCAGCAGCAGATCCAGTTCCTCCTCCCCATCCCCCAGGTGGATGAACAGATCTGCATCCATATGGCGGCAAAAAACCCGACGCAGGGCATCATAGTTCCGGTGTGAATCCGACAGTACAATCAAGCGCATGATGGAACCTCCCACTTCTATTTGTTTCGATTATAGCATATCTATGCTATAAATACAAGTAATTCCGGCAAATCCACTTGGTTGGAAGAAAGGAAGCGTGTACATGGATATCAAGGATAAACTCCAGTCCTCCAATGCAGAGCCTCTGCTCAAAGCAGTCAGCAGCAAGCTGGGGATCCCCCCGGAGGAGCTGCGGGCACAGCTGGAGGCAGGGAAATTTGACAGTGCCATTCAGCGCATGAATCCGGGCGAGGCTGCCAAATTCCAGCAGGCCATGCAGAACCCGAAGCTGATCGAAAAGCTCATGTCCTCTGCCCAGGCGCAGGCACTGTATAAAAAACTGACCGGCGGAAAATAAGACAACACCCCACAAAGCCTGTGGGGCATTGCCCTTGGATGCTGTCAAAAAGGAGGCTCTGTACGGAGGGACGCCATGGATGATCTGATGAAAAAAATGCAGGAGGTACTCTCCGACGAGCAAAGCATGCAGCAGCTCAACGAGCTTGCCGCCATGTTCCGCAGTGAAATGAACGGGGCACCCGAGCATACCCCCGGGGACAGTCCTCCTCCGGCAGAGGATGGGCAGGAAGCAGCCGGCTTTGACTTTAGCAAGCTGCTGCAATTGCAGGGTCTGTTCAGCAGTCAGCAGGAGGACAAAAACGCCGCCCTGCTGCTGGCGCTGCGGCCCCATGTGAGCCAGGAGCGACAACAGCGCATCGACCGGGCAGTCAAGCTGCTGCGGCTGTATACCATGTGGAGCATTCTGAAGGAAAGCGGACTGCTCCAGGATCTGATCTAAGGCAGCGCTTGTGAAATGCGGCCATGAAATAAAAGGGGGAAGCACATGTGGCAGGGCTCAGCAATACAGAACGCAATATGATGCGGCAGGATGCCATGCGCCGGGCACAGGAAATGCGGCGGCAGGGACCTCAGACAACAACCGGCGGGGTACAAGCACCACCCCCTCCGAAGCCTGCACCCCCTCCCCCAACCGCAAAAAGCATACAGAACCCTATACAGCCCTTACAGGATCTGCTGGGAACACTGAACCCGGAACGGGCGCTGATCCTGGGACTGCTGTTCCTGCTAGCAAAAGAGGGCGCCGACATCAAACTGCTGGCGGCGCTGGGATATGTATTGATGTAAGGAGACGACTATGTTGAAAACGGAATGGATCTTCTGCGGCATCTGGCTCATCGCCGGACTTGGGATGCTCCGGTGCTATCTGAGCCGAAAGCGCCCCCTGCGCTCCGCCCTGCTGGGCATGCTCACCGGTGCGGCAGCCCTGACTCTGATGCATCTGTACGGCGGACGCTTCGGGGTGGAGATGCCCTTGAACTGCTTTACGGGGGGCATCTCCCTGCTGCTGGGCGTGCCGGGGGTAACGCTGCTGACGGTGCTGCTGTTGATATAAGGCAGGCAGATACGCCAAACGCAGGATATCCCACCAGGAATACCCTGCGTCAAATCATGCTTATGCACCGCCCTGCAGCGCCGTCAGTGCCTTTTGCAGCTGAGGATCCGCATCATGGCTCCGTTCATCCAGAGCAGGTGCATCCTCCGGCAGCTCCACGGTTTCATCCGGAATCAGGCCGATCCCCTGGTAGCATGCAGAACGGGCAGTCCGATAGGTAGCCACTGTAATGGTCAATCCGCCCCCATCGTCCAGAGAAATGGTGTTCTGCATGACCCCCTTGCCATAGGTGGTAACCCCGTACAGCTTTGCCTTTTCAAAATCCCGCAAAGCAGAGGCGAACAGCTCCGCCGCACTGGCAGTATCTCCGTCCACCAGCACTGCCATGGGTAGGTTCAATTCCTTTGCATCTGAACGGATCAGTACTTCCTCCCTGCCGTCCCGGTAGGTGGCAAATGCCACATCTCCCTCCGGTAACAAGGGATCCAGGCACTCTCCGACGGAGGTCACCAATCCCCCGTGATTGCCCCGCACGTCAAAGGCCAGAGCAACCGCCCCATCGTTCAGCAGGTTTTGCAGCGCCTCGTTGAACTGCTCCACCGTGGATTCCTTAAAGCCGGAAATACGGATATAGCCGATCTTACCCTCCAGCATCTCTCCGTAGGCGGTCTTGACCTGGATGGTTCTGCGTACCAGCTCATAATCCTGATCCACGCCTCCCCGGCGCACTGTCAGCTTTAAGGTGGTACCCTCCTTGCCCTTGATCTGCTCCACTGCCTGCTCATAGCCAAGCTCCAGCACATCCGTGCCGTTGATGGCAACAATGATATCTCCGGCCGCAAGCTCCGACTGGGCAGCCGGGGTATCGGCCGTGACGGAATCGATGAAAATATACCCGCTTTCGTCCTTGGTGACGGTAACGCCGATGCCCACCAGGACACCCTTGTCATTTTCCTGAGAGGTCTCCAGCTCCTTGGCGGTCATGTACCGGGAGTAGGGATCGTTCAGACCGCTGACATAGCCCTTCAGAATGCCATCGGACAAGCTCTCCTCATCGATCTCCTTGTAGTAGTTCTCCCGCACCAGACCATCCAGCTCACTGAGCCGGTTATAGGTATCCGCCATATTTTCCACACTGGAAACCTTCTGGTTAAAATGGTGCAGATTATAGGCAGAGGTCAGGATAAAGGTCAATGCACAGGCCAGCGCCACCAGACTGATGGTCAGTCCCAGGCTGATCTTTTTGTTCATAGCATAGTCGGATGCACCGCATCCTGCTCCTTTCCAAACATTGCATAAATGCACGGAACAACCCTGTTACAGATTGCCCCGTGCAGATAGATTATATACCGAGATAGGGTGCCGGATTCACAAAGGAACCGTTCTTCATCACACCGAAGTGCAGGTGGAACCCGGTGGACCAGCCGGTGGATCCCACCGTACCCAGCACAGTGCCGGTGGAAACTGTCTGTCCGTAGGATACGCTGACGGATGCCAGATGTGCATACAGGGTGGAGTAGCCGTCTGCGTGGGTCACTACTACATAGTTGCCGTAGCCACCGTTGCAGCCGCAGCTTCTGGTCTTTTTGTAGTTATGGGTACAGCCAGTTTTGACCAGCGTCACAGTACCGCTGGCTACTGCCACTGTTGCAGCGCCGCTGATACTGGAGCCGCCGCTGGCAATGTCAATACCCTGGTGCATTTTCCCCCAACGATTACCATAAGGACTGGAGATAAAGTAGTGTCCCGGCACCGGCCATGCAAAGCGCCCACCGGAATAGGTGGTGTCCGGCTTGGTCACGGTGGTGGTCTGGGAATTGTTCTGCTTGGTCTCCAGAGCCTGCTGCCGCTTGATCTCCGCCATGATCTGATCCTGCTCCTTTTCCTTGGAAGCATTCTCAGCCTTATAGGCGTTGATGTCCTTGTTTGCAGCGTCCGCTTCTTCCTGTAATTCTGCCTGTGCAGCCTTGGTCTGCTGCACCTTCGTATTCAGCTCCTGGATGGAATCGCTGTAATCCGCACGGATCTTTTCCTGCTCCACCTTCTGCAGCTCCTGCTCATTCTGCTTGGAAACCAGCTGCTCCTTACTGCTCTTCAGCTGCTCCATCTGGTCCATCAGACCTGTTACCAGCTTGTCATCGTGATCTGCCACCCTGGCGATCAGATCCATCTTGGACAGCATATCGTAAAAGTCCGTGGATCCTACCAATGCGGATGCCAGACTGTCATTGCCGGTCACATACATGGCACGCAGCCGCTTCTTGAAGCTGTCCAGCCCCTGGTCAATGTCAATCTGCTGCTGGGCAATGTCCTCCTCCAGGGTGTCGATCTCCCCCTGGGTATCCTCGATCTGCTGATTGATGGTAGTCAGCTGCACATCCACCAGGGAGATCTTCTCGTTGATGGTCTGGATCTGCTCCTGGAGGGCAACCTCAGCCTCCTGCTGCTTGTTCATGTCCTGTTTCAGAGCATCCAGCTTTTGCTGCTGCTCCTGGATCTTCTGGTTGTTTTCCTTGATTTCCTGCTCCAGCTGGGAAATGGTCTTTGCGCTTGCAGGCATATCCCCGAACTGCTGTGTACAGGTCAATACGCCAAATGCAACCGCCCCGCAGACGGTCAGTGCCTTGAGCCGCTTGACCCAATCATGCTTCTTCTTGCTCTTTTGCATATGTGTGTCCCGAACGGACATTCCCTCCTTATACCTTCAGATGTTTTCTTGTGGAAATTACACTGCCGATGGCGCCTACCAGTGCGCCAGCCCCCAGATATGCCAGGGTCACAGGCAATGCCACGTCGTTGTAGGTGATGATGCTGCCTACGCCAATGATGCTCAGAATATCCGTATCTGCCTTCAGCAGATCCACTAGGGAATCATATGAAAACCAGGTGATAATGGTTGCCACCGCCCCTGCCATCAGACCGGTGAGCATGCCCTCTACAAAGAAGGGAAGCCGGATGAAGGCATTGGTTGCGCCAACGTATTTCATAATGCTGATCTCCCGCCGGCGGGCAAACACGCTGGCACGAGTAGTGTTGGAGATGATGACCATGGACACGATCACCAGGGCTACCACAACCGCAAGCGCCACAACGGAAACGATCCGCCGCAGACCGGTCAGCACATTGACAAAGTCATAGGGAGCACGGATCCGATCCACATCCTGCATGCTGTTCAGGGTGCTCAGGGTATCGGAAAGCCGGGAAATATCCGTCACCCGGATCCGGTAAGCATCCGGCAGGGGGTTGTCATCTCCCAGAGATTCAAACAGCACTTCATACTCCATCATATCCGACTTCAGATCCGCATAGGCGTCCTCCTTGGAGTAGAAGGACACGCTGGACACATTGTCCATCTGTTCCAGTTTCTTGCCCATCTCCTGGATCTGCTGATCGGAGGTATTGTCTTTGATGTAAATGATCACTTCGTTTTTATCTTCAATTCCACCGATAATGGAATTTAAATTCAAAAAGAACAGGCAGGAGATGCCTACCAGCAGCAGGGATACCAGCAGCACACAAAAGGAAGCAAACGCCATGACCCGGTTCTTCCAGACGTTGTCCACGCCCTGCTTGATCAGATATCTTACGCCGCTAAGCTTCATAATTGCCTCCTACCACCTCATCGAAGATGATGGAGCCGGAATTGATGTTGATGATACGGCCGCCGAAATGCCGCACCAGCTCGTGGGCGTGGGTGACCATCAGAACTGTCGTGCCGCATTCGTTGATCCCCTGCAGCAGCTCCACCATTTCATAAGACAGTTCCGGATCAATGTTGCCCGTAGGCTCGTCCGCAATAATAAGCGCCGGGTCATTTACCAGCGCCCGAGCAAGTGCAACACGCTGCTGCTCGCCGCCGGACAGCTCCCTGGGATAGGAGGACGCCTTGTCCTGAAGTCCTACCAGGCTGATCACATAGGGTACACGCTTGCGTATGTACTTTCTGGGGGCATCAATGACCCGCAGCACAAAGGCAATGTTTTCATACACAGTCATGGTTTCAATGAGGCGGAAATCCTGGAATACCACCCCGATGGTACGGCGAAATTCCGGCACACGCCGGCGCTTGAGATTGGTCAGATTATAGCCGTTGACGGTGACCACGCCGCTTGTGGCGTTGATCTCCTTCAGAAGCAGCTTGATGAGCGTACTTTTTCCGGCACCGGAGGAACCGACCACGAACGCAAATTCGCCGTCGTTGACCTTCAGACTGATATTGTTGAGCGCCTGAATACCTGTCGTTTGATAGGTAACGGAAACATTCTTCAACTCTACCACAAATACACCTTCCTTATTCTTTCGGCAGCCGGCTTGTCCTTCCCGCAGGATGCGGAGAACAAAGAATCCCTGCAAGCAGCCCTGCACAGGTTCTGTGCGATGCTATCCTAAGAAAATTGCCCAACACGAATGCGTCGGGCAAATAGAGCTTTAGAATTTAACGGGATTTGCCGACAAATATTTCTTGACCATCAGGGCGATCTTGAAGATGATCGCATGGTCAAATTCACGAAGATCCAGACCTGTCAGTTTCTTGATCTTCTCCAGCCGGTACACCAGGGTATTCCGGTGTACGAACAGCTTTCTTGAGGTTTCGGACACGTTCAGATTGTTTTCAAAGAACCGCTGGATGGTAAACAGTGTCTCATGATCCAGAGATTCAATGCTGCCCCGCTTGAACACCTCGTGCAGGAATGTTTCGCACAAAGTGGTGGGCAAATGATAAATCAGACGGGCAATGCCCAGATTGTCGTAGCTTACAATGACTCTGTCCGTGTCAAATACCTTGCCCACTTCCAGCGCCATCTGGGCTTCCTTAAAGGAACGAGCCAGATCCTTTACGCCCACAACCACGGTACCGATGCCCACATTCACACGGGTGTAGAACTCGCTGCTGAGGGTATCCGCAATGGAACGGGCGAGCTTTTCCAGATCCTTGGAGTCCACCGTATTCTTGATTTCCTTGACCAGCACGATGTCGGTTTCGGTAATGTTGAATACAAAGTCCTTGCTCTTGTCCGGAAACAGATTCTGGATGACATCATAAGCGGAAATGTCATTGGCGGAAACGATGCGGATCAACAGCACTACCCGGCTGATCTCGGAATTGAAATGCAGCTCCCGTGCCTTGATCACAATATCTCCCGGCAGCACATTGTCCAGCACCACGTTCTTGATGAAGTTGTTCCGGTCGTACTTTTCGTCGTAATACTGCTTGATGTTGGAAAGGGTGATTGCCATGATGCTTGCATACTTGGCAGCGTTTTCGTCCACGCCCTCCACGAATACGGCGTAATCCGGCGTCACCCGGGAGCCAAAGGGCTTGTAGGTGTAGCCGTCCCGGATGAAGATCTCGTGGGAGTCGCTCAAATCCAGCGAAACAAACTCATTTGTGGTGCCGATCTTCGTCAGGTCGCTGCAGGCGATGATGGTTGCAGTATCATCCACAACGCCAATCACAGCGTCAATGGTATCGCGCATCTGGTGAACCAGCCCTTGAAATAACCTGTTCGACATAATTTTGAAACCCTTTCTTTTTCATAAATTTCGCACATGCCGGTTTGCTTCACTCGAATATATTACAGATTGTAACACATTTTCGAGCCGTATTTGTTAACAAATTGTGAACTTTCCGCTGACATGTTACGATTCGCATTCAAAAACGGCGTTTTTTCGCCATAATTCCCCGTTTTTCCTGATACTTTTTTGTAACCAATCTGCAATAAATTGACTGCAAACTGTCACATTTTCTCCGGGCAGGTAATTTTCAGCATGGTCAGTGCATTGGCAAGTGCCTGCCGGGTAGCTGCACAAAGGGCAAGCCGTGCTGCCCGCAACTGAGGCTCCGCATTCTTTACGGTGCATGCATCGTAGAACTTGTGGAACAGGGTCGCCAGCTCCACGGTATACTTGGTGATCCTGGAAGGATCGTAGTGCTTTGCTGCCGTGTCGATCTCCTGGGGCAGCATGGCAATGTACCGGATCAGCTCGATCTCCTGGGGCTGTGTAAACTGCTGCATCAGCTCCCCGGTCAGTTCTGTCGGCTGAATCCCCTCCTCTGCCAGATTCCGCAGCAGACTGCAAATCCGGGCGTGGGCATACTGTACATAATAAACCGGGTTCTGGGAGGATTTCTCCACTGCCAGATCCAGATCAAACTCAAAGTGGGAATTCGCCTCCCGCAGATTGAAGAAGAAACGGGCTGCATCAATGGGAATCTCCTCCAGCAAGGTCACCAGGGTAATGGCCTTGCCGCTGCGCTTGGACAGCTTTGCCACCTGGCCGTTCCGCATCACGAATACCATCTGCATCAGCACCACGTCCAGCTTGGAAGCGTCCACCCCAAGGGCGGTCAGCGCCGCCTTCAGACGGGGCACATAACCGTGATGATCCGCACCCAGCACGTCAATGGCCTTGTCGAAGCCCCGGGTCACCAGCTTGTTGTAGTGGTAGGCAATATCGGGAACCACATAAGTAGGAATGCCGTTGGAACGCACCAGCACGAAGTCCTTGTCTGCCCCGAATTCCGTTGCCTTGAACCAGGTGGCTCCGTCCTGCTCATAAGTATAACCGCTGTCCCGCAGCTTCCGGACAATCTCCATCACGCTGCCGTCTGCATGCAGAGTGCTTTCCCGGAACCAGGTGTCATACTGGATCCGGTACTTGCCCAGATCCCGCTTCAGCCCTTCAATATTCTTAGGCAGGGCATACGCCACCAGGGCATCCCGACGTGTCTTGGCATCAGCATCCACATACCGGTCGCCGTTTTCCGCCGCAAACGCCTTTGCATGCTCCACAATGTCCATGCCCTGATAAGCGTCCTCCGGCAGCTCCACCCCATCCCGGTACAGCTGCAAATAGCGCACCTCCAGGGATGTGGCAAACTTTTCGATCTGATTGCCGGCGTCGTTGATGTAGAACTCCCGCTCTACCTGATAGCCAGCCCAGTCCAGCAGGCTTGCCAGGCAGTCCCCGATGGCGCCGCCTCTTGCGTTGCCCACATGCATGGGACCGGTGGGGTTTGCGGAAACGAACTCCACCAGCACCCGCTTGCCCTCTCCGGTATCGGTTCTGCCGTAGGTGCCGGTTTCCTCCAGCACCGTGTTCACCACCTGGGCAAACCACCGGGGGCTCAGAAAGAAGTTGATGAAGCCGGGACCAGCGATCTCCGCCCGGTCGAAGTAGGTACCCTCCAGCACCAGTTCTCCCAGGATCTTCTCCGCAATGGCACGGGGCGCCATCCGGAAGGGCTTGGCGCAAACCATCGCCGCATTGGTCGCAAAATCCCCGTGGGACTTGTCCGCCGGAATCTCGATCTTGAAGTCACTTACCGGCTCCGGAGGCACCGCTCCGGATGCCACCAGTCTGCCCATGGATCCCAGCAGGATCTCCCGCAGCTGATCCGATGCCTGTTTAATCAGATTTGCCATTGTTTCAACGCTCCTTTTATCTTCCACAGCCCGCAGGCGCTGCCTTATGCCTTCCGCACGGAAAGCCTGATCTCATTGTCCGACAGGTAACTGCCGTTCATATCAATGGTATACCGCAGGAACAGCTCTCCCCCCTCCGGGGTCAACCGGTTCCGGATTGCGTGGGTGTATACCCCGATCACCATTTCCCCAAATGGCATGGCATAGTGACAATAGTGCTTTTTATTGGTTTCAATGACCAGATTGGAGGTGGCAGTGCCGCTGCGCCGGATGGACGCAAGCCGCTCTCCTTGCACCTCCACCTCCGTGACGGAGCCCTCAAAGCCCGTGGCTTCAGAATCCTCATAGCTGATGTGGACGGTATCCCCCTCCATCCGGTAGACACCCTCTGTCACAAGCTCTGTCACCGTGCGATCCTCGTTGACGATCTGCACGCTGGTCATATCGATCATAACATCCATAGTTTTCTCACAATCTTTGTGCCGTTACGACGGCGTATCATCCAGGGAGGCAAACAGCACCTTGCCATCCACGCCTTCCTTCAGAAAATGCTTTGCGTTTTCCTCAAACAATGCCACGCTGTCGCTGACGTAGAAGGTGCAGGTACCGAGGGTTTCCCGATCCGTCAGCAGGTCATGCTCCAACAGGCAGAGATTTGCAAACTTTGCAGCCTCCTCCCCGGAGGAGATCAGCGTCACGTCCGGCCCCATAATATCCGCAATCAGATCCCGGATCACCGGATAATGGGTACAGCCCAGAATCAGAGTATCCACCCCTTCTTGCTTGATGGGGGTCAGATATTCCTCCGCCACCATCCGGGTCACCGGGTTATCCCGATCCGTGTAGCCGTTTTCCACCAGATGCACAAACAGGGGGCAGGCATTGCCCACCACAAAGGCATGGGGGTTGATGGTCTTGATGGCCTTGGCGTAACTGCCGCTGCGAATGGTGGCAGGGGTGCCGATGACGCCGATGCGCCCGTTCCGGGTGGCGCCGCAGGCAGCCTGCACCGAGGGCAGCAGCACCCCGGTAAAGGGCATATCCGTCACAGGAGACTTGGTGCCCAGAATGGTGCTGACCGTGCCGCAGGCGGCAATGATCATCTTAATGGGGAATTTCCGCAAAAATGCAATATCCTCATTTGCGTATTTCAATACGGTTTCCCGGCTCCGGCTGCCGTAAGGGATCCGGGCAGTGTCGCCGAAATAGATAATGTTCTCGTTGGGCATCAGTGCCCGCAGGGCTTTGACAGCCGTCAGACCGCCGATGCCTGAGTCGAATACGCCGATTGCGTCGTTGTTCATGTTCCAATCACCGGCTGCATCCACAGATCACAGCCGCTCTCCTTCCAGATTTAATGGAACGGGATCAATAGGTACGATCCGCATTCTCAATGGCCTGCTCCAGCAGCTTGTCGATCAGATAGCTGTAGCTCATGCCCAGATTCTCCATCAGCTTGGGGTACATGCTGATGGGTGTAAAGCCCGGCATGGTGTTGATCTCGTTGAGGATCACCGTGCCGTCCTGCTTGAGGAAGAAGTCCACCCGGGACAGCCCCTTGCAGCCCAGCGCCTTGTATGCAGCCACTGCGGTTTCCCGGATCTCCTTTTCGCTGTCTGCGTCGATCCGGGCAGGAATGTACAGCTTGGAGGTGCCCAGAATATACTTTGCCTCATAATCGTAAAAGTCGTTGCAGGGCTCGATCTCTCCCACAAAGGATGCAAAGGGGTTGTCGTAGCCGAATACCGCAACCTCCAGCTCCTTGCCCTGGATAAACTCCTCGATGACCACCTTATTGTCATGACTGAAGGCGATCTTGACCGCATCCTTCAGAGTTTCCGCATCCGTTGCCTTGTTGATGCCGATGGAACTGCCGCAGTTGGCGGGCTTTACGAACAGAGGGTAGCCCAGTTCTTCTCCGATCTGTGCACAGCAGGCATCCAGCCGGTTCAGGTCACGCTGCCCGATCATGCGCCACCGTGCAGTCCGGATCTTGTTGTAATCCAGCACCGTGTGGGTGTGCACCTTATCCATACAGGAGGCGGACGCCAGCAAACCGCAGCCCACATAAGGGATCCGTGCCAGATCCATCAGCCCCTGGATGGTGCCGTCCTCCCCGTTCTTGCCGTGCAGCACCGGGAATACCACGTCCACCTTCCGGACGGTAGCCTCACCGTTTTCGATCAGCAGGAAACCGCCGTGAAGGGGATCCGGAGAGAGCACTGCGGAAATACAGTCGGGATCCCGCTCCCACTCGCCGGAGGCAATGGCGGCGGTATCGCCGGGATAGTACAGCCAGCGTCCCTTTTTGGTGATGCCGATGCACATAACCTCGTATTTATCCTGTGGAATATTTTCAATGACGTTTGTCGCCGAAACCAGTGAAACATCATGTTCGCTGGACACGCCGCCGAAAACGACTGCTACTCTGATTTTAGACATAACCTACTCCTTTGTTCGTCAAACTGCCCGCTCCGTCTCGCCGGGCTTGACAGTTTTTATTTTATGTGACATAATATTATAGCATACTTCACAAAACAGCGCAAGTATTTTTTTGCATTTTCACAGAAAAAAGCGCAAAGTTCCTCTGCCGGATGGGAGCATGCCTTCAGTGTGCCTATAATATATATAGTATTCCCCGGCAGAAAATAGAACCTGTCCGGGAAATTTCAAAAAACCCTTGACTTTGGACAAGGAAATATGGTATACTTGTATTACCTCTTTCAGAGGTTTTATTTTTGTGCCCGGAAACGGATCACGCCGCCCGGCAGCCGCTCTGAACTGAGGGAGGCAAACACGTCTTCCCCACGGAAGACAGTAATAATAGGAGGTGCCGATATGAGAGTTAAGGTGACTTTGGCTTGCACCGAGTGCAAGCAGCGCAACTACGTTTCCAAGAAGAACAAGAAGAACGATCCGGAACGTATTGAGATGAACAAACACTGCAAGTTCTGCAAGAAGCATACCTTGCACAGAGAAACAAAGTAACGGAGGGTACGGCATGGCAAAGGAAGAAAAGGAAAAGAAGGCCTCCGGCGACGGTCGGTTCAAGCGCTTCTTTAAAGGCATTGCCAAGTGGTTCCGTGACCTGAAAAGCGAATTCAAAAAGGTTTCCTGGCCCACCCGGAAAACCGTATTCGACAACACCGTTGTGGTTCTCGTGACCATGCTTCTGACGGCGCTGTTCGTGGGCGGTCTGGACGCAGGGCTGCTGAAGCTGTTTGAACTGGCTTTGCATGGCTGACCCGACTGAACTGGAACTGAAATTTAAGGAGGATGCAAAATGGCAGAGGCTGCAAAGTGGTATGTGATCCACACCTACTCCGGCTATGAAAACAAAGTAGCACAGGATATCGAAAAGGTCGTGGAAAACAGAAAGCTGCATGATCTGATCCTTGAGGTGAAGGTTCCGACCGAAAAGGTAACTGAGATTACCGACGGTAAAACCAAGGAAGTAGAGCGCAAGACCTATCCGGGCTACGTTCTGCTGAAGATGGTTTACACAGACGATTCCTGGTACGTTGTCCGCAACACCAGAGGCGTGACCGGCTTTGTCGGCCCCGCATCCGAGCCTACGCCCCTGACGGAAAAGGAAGTGGCTGCCCTTGGGGTAGAGACCGGCTCCACCGTACAGGTCAACTTTGCTGTAGGAGACAGCGTCAAGGTCTCCGGCACCGCAATGGACGGCTTCGTAGGCATCGTACAGAGCATCAACCTGGAGGATCAGACTGTAGACGTGATGATCTCCATGTTCGGGCGGGAAACCCCCGCTACTCTGGCACTCAACCAGGTAATCAAGCTGGATGACTGAGCATTGCTCACAAGATGAAACAAATGGCGACAAGCCAAAAGTGGGAGAGATGAAATCAAGCTCATCTCGCATTCACCACAATTTATGGAGGTGCGTTAAGCATGGCACAAAAGGTTACTGGCTACATCAAATTGCAGATCCCCGCAGGTAAGGCAACACCTGCTCCGCCGGTTGGTCCTGCTCTGGGTCAGCACGGTGTAAACATTATGTCCTTCACCAAGGAATTCAACGAGCGTACAAAGAACGATATCGGCATGATCATCCCGGTTGTGATCACCGTTTATGCAGACCGTTCTTTCTCCTTCATCACAAAGACTCCGCCGGCTGCTGTTCTGATCAAGAAGGCATGCGGCATTGAAACTGCTTCCGGCGTTCCCAACAAGACAAAGGTTGCAAACATCACCAAGGAACAGATTCAGAAGATTGCTGAAACCAAGATGGCTGACCTGAACGCAGGCTCCCTGGAGGCTGCTATGAGCATGATCGCAGGCACCGCTCGTTCCATGGGTATCGTTGTTGTTGACTAAGACCAGAGGCATGATGCAGTGCTGCGTGCGCTGATTCCTGACTTCTGAACGGTGGGAGGAAATCTTTCCGCTAACCGGACACGCTATAAGCATCCGGTATCACCACTATTATTAGGAGGAAAATAGAATGAAACACGGCAAGAAATATATCGACAGCAAAAAGGCGATCGATACATCCAAGCAGTACGAGTCCGCTGAGGCACTGGCTCTGGTATGTGCGAACGCAAAGGCAAAGTTTGATGAGACCATCGAGATCCATGTACGTCTCGGCGTAGACTCCCGTCACGCTGATCAGCAGGTTCGTGGCGCAGTTGTTCTGCCCAACGGTACCGGTAAGAAGGTACGTGTATGCGTATTCTGCAAGGAAGACAAGTATGAGGCTGCAAAGGCAGCAGGCGCTGAATTCGTTGGCGGTCAGGATCTGGTTGACAAGATTACCAAGGAAAACTGGATGGACTTCGATGTTGTCATCGCTTCTCCCGACATGATGGGTCTGGTAGGCCGTCTCGGTAAGGTGCTCGGTCCCCGTGGCCTGATGCCGAACCCGAAGGCTGGTACTGTTACACCGGACGTTGCCAAGGCAATCACCGAAGCAAAGGCTGGTAAGATCGAGTACCGTCTGGACAAGACCAACATCATCCACTGCCCCATCGGCAAGGCTTCCTTCGGTGCTGATAAGCTCAACGAGAACTTCAACACTCTGATGGACGCAATTGCAAAGGCTAAACCGGCTGCAACCAAGGGTACCTACGTAAAGTCCTGCACCCTGTCCTCTACCATGGGCGTTGGTGTTCCGGTTTCTACTGCAAAGTACGCTTAAATCAAGCAAATATCACCAGGAGCGGATATTTCATCCGCTCCTTTTTTGTTGCCCCTCCCTTGACAAGCCTGCAAAATATGTGTATACTAGAAATGAAAATCATTTTCAGTTTGGAGGAAGCCTATCATGCACCTGCTCAGCTGTGAGCATATCACCATGCAGTATGACGGCAGGAATGTCGTCAACGATATCTCCTTTTTTGTGGATCCCGGGGACTACCTTTGCATTGTCGGGGAAAATGGCTCCGGCAAAAGCACTCTGATGCGGGGACTTCTGGGACTCAAACCCCTGGCTGGGGGAAACGTAATTTTCGGGGATGGACTCCGCCGGCAAGAGATCGGCTATCTGCCCCAGCAAACCGCTGTACAGCGGGAATTCCCCACCAGCGTGGAGGAGGTGGTGCGCTCCGGATTGCTGAATCGGTGCGGCATGCTCCCCTTTTACAATGCAGCGGCACGAAAACGGGCGGATGGGATCATGGAACGCCTGGAGCTTACGGAGTTGCGCCGCCGCAGCTTCCGTGCCCTGTCCGGCGGGCAGCAGCAGCGTGTGCTGTTGGCAAGAGCCCTGTGCGCAACGGGAAAACTGCTGTTGCTGGACGAACCGGTATCCGCCCTGGATCCGGTGGCAACGGCGGATTTCTATGCGCTGATCCGGAAGCTGAATCGGGAGGACCACATTGCGGTCATCATGATCTCCCACGACATCCAGGCAGCCGTCAAGCAAGCCAACCGGATCCTACATCTGGACAGCACCCTGCGTTTCTTCGGCACCACAGCGGAATATCTGCAATCTGACGTGGGACATGCCTTCTGCGAAGCATAAACAAAGCCGTATGCTTTTAAGCATACGGCTATTTTTCACGCAGTCCGGAGAAAAACCTCTGAAGCTGTTCCTTGCAGGCATCCTCCAGCAGTCCACCGGTCACTGCCGGCTTATGATTATAGGGCAGGGCAAACAGGTTGATCACCGAGTCCGCCGAACCAGCCTTGCTGTCATAGGCGCCAAACACCACCCGGCGCACCCGGGCGTTGATGATGGTGCCACAGCACATGGGACACGGCTCCAGGGTCACATACAGGGTGCATCCGGACAGCCGCCAGCTGCCGATCGCCAAAGCCGCCTGCCGGATGGCAAGCACCTCTGCGTGGGCAGTGGGATCATGATCCACCTCCCGACGGTTGTATCCCCTGCCCAGGACCTCCCCTGTGGCATCCTGCACCACCAGCGCCCCCACCGGGATTTCCCCCAGTGCAGCAGCCTGCTCCGCCAGCTCCATGGCTTGGCGCATATACGCAAAATCGTCCATATATCCCCCCCTACCCCTGAAAGATCTGAAGCATGCCCAACAGGATCATCACTGCCACCCAGGGCAGCATGGTAGTACTGGAAAAAAACGCAGCCAATTTATCCTGGGTGGACAGGTACAGACATTGATTGCATATATATGCCTTGGATTTCCGCTGCTTACGGATCAAGGTCATCACCACAAAGGACACCAGCGCCACCAGGGTTATCAGCACATAGATCCGATGGATCGTATGCCGATCCACCTGGTTGGAATCCAGCGCCAACTGCCCGAAGGTGGTCAGCACATAGGCGATCCGGATCAGATAACAGCAAAATAAGGAACCGGTTCGGAGCATAAAATAGCCGCAAAGCAATCCCAGCAGCGCTTCTCCGATCCGATAGGGCAAAGAATTGGGCTGCAAAAAGGCGATCAGCACAATGACGGAAACTGCGAATTTATCCCCGAACTGCCGCAATACCGGCAAAAGCATGCCCCGGTACAGCATTTCGATCAGCATGGAGGCAAAGGTGATCTCGTACATAACGTAGACCAGCACCGCCTTGCCGTTTGTATAGGAATACAACAGCTGTTGGGACAGCTGGGAGGTGCCCGTCAGATCACTCAGCACACATACCACCGTGCCCACCAACAGCGCCAGAGCGGATCCTTGCAGCACATCAGAGGAGGCGGTAGGACGATAGGAGGCACACACGGAAAAGGGCAGCCGGAAGCAGCATTGCAGCACCAGTGCCGTCAAAGCATACCGGAGGAAAATATCGATCATTTTCACAAATACGATTCCCCACTGGCTGCCATACATCTGGGTAGAAAACAGACTGCCGGACACATGAAAACCCAGCCGCTGAAAGATCCACACCAGCAGGGCACTGCCCCCCAGGTCGCACAGCAGATACACCAGCAACGCAATGCCGATGACCTTGCCCACCCGGCGAAGCGCTGTTCGTGTAGCCTCCGCGGCGCCGCTGTTCAAGAAGCCGGTACCCTCCACATACACCCGCTCTTTTTTGTTCTTCATAAACCGGAATGCATAGTGGGATTTGGAAAACCGCCGCCAATCCTGATAATCCCGGTTGTATCGGTCACTGGAGGAGTTAAACCGGAAGTCCCGTACAACATCCAGAATATCTTCTCCCTGCGTCTCTTCCTCCGGCATCTTCTCTCCCCCCTCCCTGCGTATTTATTCTGCATTTATATTTAATTATACCGGATGTGGAACACGGAAAGCAGTGAAATCATGTAAAAAAAACAAAGATATTTTGTGAATTGCATCTAATCTAAAACATGTTTCCACCCGCTTGACTTTCACGACATAACATGCTATAATGAAAGCGTTAAAACAGATGGAGGTTTATATGATTTATTGTCAAAACTGCGGCAACCAATGTGCCGACCATACCCGATTCTGTCCTGTTTGCGGTGCACCGCTGCAAACCAGTACTTTCCAGCAGCCAAACGGTGTCTACTACTATCAGCAGCCAGTACAGGAGGACAAACCAGAAACCGCCCTGTGTGTGCTGAGCTTTTTCTTCTGGATTGTGGGCGTAGTGCTCTACGCAGTGAACGTGTCCACAAAGCCAATCGCCGCCAGGGCTTATCTGAAATGGGGACTGATCTCCGTGGCAGTGAACGTAGGTCTGAGTCTGCTGGTGATGTTGATTCCCCTGTTGCTTACTGTTTCCTCTGCATAAGCAACCCCTCCCTGCACATTCCATACAAAACAAAAGGCGGTTCATAGGAACCGCCTTTTTGCTGTTTTAGGACATTTGCGACATACGATAGTACAAATAAAGCGCTGTCACAAGCTGCTTCAGATTCTCCGGAGCAGCTTCACTTTCCAGCACTGCACGCACATAGCATACGGGCTGATACTTCAGGGTGTAATCGCCGATCACACAGTCTGCCACGGTCACGCCGAAGCCCGCCGCAAGATCCATGTAGTAGTAATTGCCCTTGTTGCCGGTAAAGCCGTATGCGGAAACATCCGTGCCTTCTGCAACTTTGAAATAATGTCTGAGTACAACGTCGGACTCCAGCAGCAACGTGGAGCCGTAGTAGGAAATGCCCTCCGGCAATTCGCCGTCCGCTACAGGCACTGCATTCGCCAGAGTGTCTGCTGTCACCCGGCTCATTTCCTCTGTTGCGCCCAGGGTCTCCCCCGCAAAGTATGCATCCGCATAGGAGCCATACTGCATCAAAGCCTGAACCAGACCGACTGTGTAGCCGTTGTATGCGTCACTGTTGTCCAGGATCTCGTTTGCGTAATCCTCCACGGTAAAGCTGTAAACCGTGCTCTTTACGGTATCCGTAATGATCTGCGCCTTGATCTTGGAGGTCATCTCCTTGGCGGACACCTGACAGGTGAATACATAGTACTGCTCGCCGTCTACCTCGTCCTGGGCAGCGCCCCGCACAGACATTACCTTGGTTGTCCCGTCGGGCAAAGTAAACTGCATGTATGCACTGTCATCTGCAACGATCCGGGGATCCAGCATCATATAGAAGTTTACGCCGATGCTGCCGTTCAGCGTCAGGGAATGACCCGCCAGATGCGTTCCCACATTGTTTCTGAAATAACCGCAGTTTTTGCAAACGCCGTTTACATAGGAATGCGCCGGTATAATATCTTCATTGACGTTTCTGTATACCTGCGTGGGGGTATCGGATGCATCACAGGACAGGTGATAATTGCACTGGTAAACCTTCGGTTCGCCCACAGACGGGTACTGCGCCGATACTGTGCTGCTCAGATCCTGTCCCCAGACACCGCCCAACCGATAAGCTGCTTCGCCGCTGGCAAATGCCCCTGCGGACAGCTTACTAGCCTGGTAGTAGGTGGAAGCGGAATCCTCCAAAGCGTAACAGTTTGTAATGGTAATGTAAGAGGACACTGCGCAAATGGCTTGCCCAGTTACGGTACCCATGTTGTAGCAGTTTACAATGCTCCCATATCCGAAGCCGCAGATACCGGCAACGTTTTTGACACCGCCGACCCAGCCTCTGTTGGCACAGTTGCTGATCTTGCCGTAATACTGTCTGCCGCAAATACCGCCGGCATACTCTTCTGTGCCGTTGATGGTAGCAGTGCTGTAGCAGTTTTCAATGGTACCGTAGTGGCTGTATCCGCAGACAGCCGCCACCTCAACCTTTGCCTGGAAGAAGGAATCGATCACGCCCAGATTGCGAATAGTGGTGTTATCAATTTTTCCGAACAGTCCGACGCTGGTTTGAGCATCATTAAAATACAAGCCGCTGATGGTGTGGTTCTGTCCGTCAAAGGTGCCAGTGTAATAGGAGTCCCCAGAGATGGGTGCCCATTTCCTCAGGCTGCTGGGATCGCTGATGAGATTTCTATCAGCATCCAGAACGGTTTCATTGACTACAATGTCCGCTGTCAGAATGCCGTTGGCACCCATATTCTGATCCACGTCCGCAAGGGTGCCATTGACCAGAGCTGCAAACCAGTACAGCTGTCCGGCGTTGGAAATCTCATACGCTCCGTCTGCATTCAGTATCGCTGCCTCATACGCATCGCACCGCTCACAGAAGCCGTTGTCATTGTAGCTGTGACCAAGCATCTCGCCGCTTGCAAACAGATCCGCTTCATCGGTGCTGATCGCATCACAGCGTGCGCAGGACTTATGATATTGTGCAGCGTGTGTGCAGTCCGCAGGGGTATACAGAGTTGCATCCGAAACGGTTTCTACAGTGAAATCATGTCCCAGAGGGTCCCCGTCTTCAAACAGATCCGCTGTGTTCGTGCTGATGGCTGAGCAACGAGAACAGCGCTTATAGTACCGTGCGGCATGTGTGCAGTCCGCCGGCGCATAAAATGCAGGGTCGGAAACGTTTTTCTCGGAGAAATCATGCCCCAGAGGATCGCCGCTTGTAAACAGGTCATCCTCGCTGGTGCTGATGATACCGCATGCGGAACAGCTCTTATAATACTCTGCGGCGTGTGTGCAGTCCGCAGGGGTATACAGGGCTTCGTCGGAAACGGTTTCTGTGGTGAAATCATGTTCCAGCGCATCCCCGTGTTCAAACAGGTCATCCTCGCTGGTGCTGATGGCATCGCACCGGGAACAGCTTTTATAGTACGTTGCCGGATTGTTGCAATCCGCAGGAGTATGCAGGGCTGCGTCGGAAACGGTTTCTACAGTAAAGCTATGTCCCGGAGAAGCACCCACTTCAAACAGATCCGCTTCGTTCGTGCTGGGGGTACCGCATACGGCACAGCTCTTGTAATACCGTATCGGGTGGGTGCAGTCTGCCGGTGCATACAGAGCTTCGTCAGAGATCAGCTTTGCGGTAAAGGCGTGTGCATCTTCCGCACCGCAGTCAGCACACTTGTGGGTCTCCTGATCGTTTGCCACATAGTAATGTACCTTTTCGCCGATCTTTCCATCGTTGTTATAGGTCACGCAGCCGGTGGTCTGATATACCTTCTTGCCGCCCGGTACCGGAGAAGTATCCGTACCAATGGTCTGTCCCCAGGGATCTCCCAGCAGGTATGCAACCTCGCCACTGGCAAACTGGGCTGCGGTTTTACCGCCCTGACCATCGTCCGTATCGGACAGATAGTAGCAGTTTACGTTGTCCTTGTCATACACTCTCCCGGCAATGCCGCCCTGGTACTCGCCGCCCCGGATGGATGCCATGCTGTAGCAATTGGAGATGGTATCACTGTTCAGACCGCAGATACCGCCAATGTATGCGTTTGCAATGATTGAACCCTTGAAATAACAATTGGTAATGGTGCCCTTCAACATATAGCCGCTGATACCGCCAACGAATTCAAACCCATTGATGTAGGAATCGATCACGCCTACGTTCTGGACGGTGCCCCCGTTGATGTAGCCAAACAGACCAATCATTTTCCCGGTAGAGTCAGGGTTATCGTAATACAAGCCGCTGATGGTATGATTGTTGCCGTCAAAGGTTCTGTAGAACCGGGCAGACTCCTTACCAATGGGTGTCCAGCTGCGGAAAGTGCCTTCGTTCAGAGTACCGTCCGCCTTCAGCACATTCTGGTTCACCACAATGTCCGCTATCAGCATGGCACTTGCATAAGAATCCTGTGCCGTGCCGTCTGTAAGGGTGCCGCTGATCAGTCCTGCGAACCAGTACAGCTGACCTGCGTTGAAAATCTCATACACACCGTCAGCATCCTTCTGTGCCGGCTGATATGCATCACAGCCCCTGCAGAAGCCGTTTTCGTAACCTACATGTTCACCGAATACGTCCTGCTCGGTATTGCTGTAAGAAACGGACAAGACCTCTGTGTTCTTATTGCAGCCTGCATAGGTCTTGTTCTGGTATACCTTCGGATCACCCGGACAGGGATACATAAGATTATCTTCCAGGTTCTGACCCCAGACCTGGTCGTCCTGATCTCCTTGCAGCAGGAAGGCAACCTCACCGCTTATAAACTCCGCCCTTGTTTTTGCGGTTGCATTGCCATCTGCCGCCAAGCCTTCCTGGTAATAGCAGTTTGCTATGGTTCCGGCTACGCTCATTCCGCAGATGCTTTTTTTGCCGCTGACATCGCCGACACTACAGCAGTTGTATATTTTACCTTCATAGCTATAGCCACAGATACCGCCTACGTTATTCGCACCCCAAACATAGTTATTGCTGAAGCAATTTGAGACCACGCCGTGGTCGCTCTGACCGCAGATCGCCCCCACATAATCGTTCCCCTTGAAGTAGGAATAGTGAATACCCAGATTCGTAATGCTGCCGTGATCCAGAGTTCCGACAAATCCTACATTATTAGAAGAACCATTTACATAAAGACCCCAGATGTTGTGCTTGTTGCCGTTAAAGGAGCCCTTAAAATTACTGAGGGGCGTCCAGGTCACATGCTCCCCCTCGTTCAGATTTCCGCTGGTGTCCCCCAGATTCTCATTGATCACAAGATCCGTCATCAGGATCGCATTGGCGGACATGTTCTGGGCAGTGCCGTCCTCCAGAGTGCCATTGACCAGCCCTGCAAACCAGTACAGCTCCCCCACCGAGGTGATCTCATAGGGACTTTCCTGAGAGCCATCCCCTGCCTGTGGCTTGGACGGTGTAGTATCCGGCGTATAGGCTTGGGCTGTCAGCCCAAAGTCCATCCCCGCAAATGTGCCGCTGGGAAAATACAGCAGCGTGGATAGAATCATAAGCAGCGACAAAAAAGCTGCACATGATTTTTTCAGTGTTTTCGCCATTTCAAATTCCTCCTGTTCATTTTGTAAGCTGCAAAGCAGCAGACAATGCTTCTCCCTCTGCAGTCCTCACGGACTATTCGCTGTCACCATCCCCTTTCCAGAAACCTACGATTAGATTTCGCTCTAATTATACCACATTTGTTCTTAAAATGCAAGTGTTTTTACAAATTGTACAAAGAGTATTTGCCGATACCACGTGTAGAATGCAACATCCGACTACAATAAAACAGACGGCTCCGAAGAACCGTCTGTTGGGTGAATCCAAGTATAGAATCTGGTGCGAATGAAACACAACATTACACAGATGAGATTTCCATGACTTTGCCTATACGATTTCTCCGAATGTATCGGGATGGTCAGGATCAAACCGTTCGTTTGCCCACATGACGGTGACAAGATCCTCAGTATCGGAGAGATTGATAATGTTGTGGGTATAACCGGGAAGCATATGCACGGCTTCTATTTTTTCACCGCTTACTTCAAAGCGAAGCACCTCGTCCGTGCCAATCTTGCGTTCCTCAATCAGTCCATGTCCAGACACGACAATGAAGAATTCCCACTTGGAATTGTGCCAGTGTTGACCTTTGGTGATGCCGGGCTTTGAAATGTTTACACTGACCTGACCACATTTTTCGGTTTTGAGCAGTTCCGTGAAGCTGCCGCGTGCGTCAACATTCATTTTTAAAGGGAACGATACCTTTTCTTTCGGCAAATAGGAAAGATACATGGAATACAGCTTCTTTTCAAAGCTGCCATCCGGTATCTCGGGAATCACAAGCGTTTTCGGTTGATCGTGGAACTGGTGCAGACACTCGACAATATAGCCGAGCGTTGCCTTGTGCGTCACCGGGGCAGCGCAATATCTGCCGCTTTCGGTGAGAATGGTGTTCACGCCCTCAAATTCGCAGTGGTGTTCTTTGCCCTCCAAAGCATCCAACATTTCTTCCAACAAGTCGTCGATGAAAAGCATTTCCAGCTCCACGCTTGGGTCATTGACCGTAATCGGCAGGTCATTGGCAATATTGTTGCAGAATGTGCCAACCGCACTGTTGTAGTTGGGCTTTACCCATTTACCGACAAGGTTCGGAAAGCGATAAACAAGCACTTTTGCGCCCGTTTCTTCAGCATACGTGAAGAACAGATCTTCTCCGGCTCTCTTGGAAAGTCCGTATTCCGATGTGCCGAAACGTCCGGCAAGTGTTGCCTGAATGGAGGACGAGAGCATGACTGGGCAGAGGTTATGATGTTTTTTCAGCATATCCAGCAATGTCGAAGCAAAGCCAAAATTGCATGCCCTGAATTCGGCTGGATCTTTCGGGCGATTGACACCGGCAAGATTAAATACAAAATCTGCTTTTTTGCAGTATTCATTTAATTCCACTGCGGTGTTTTCGACATCGTATTCATAAATTTCATCTATACGCATGTGCGGACGTGTGCGATTTTTGCCATCACGGATATTTTTCAGGTTCTCCGTGAGATTCCGCCCGACAAAGCCGCGTGCGCCTGTAATAAGTACCCTCATGTGTCGTTCTCCTTATATACTGTACTTAAAAAAATTATATAAATAAATTTCTGCTTGGGAAATGATTAATCCGTAGGTATCTTGACCAGACAAATCAATTTTAATCTCTGAAATACAAATCCCTTGTATAGACCTTGTCAAGTACATCGGCAATATCTTCGTTATATCGGTTGGCAAGAATGACATCGCTTATCTCTTTGAATTCGTCAAGATTGCGGATAACCCGGCTGTTGAAGAAGCTGTCCTCTTTCATGGTCGGCTCGTAGATGACGACCTCTATGCCTTTTGCTTTGATGCGTTTCATAACGCCCTGAATAGAGGACTGGCGAAAGTTATCGCTGCCGGCTTTCATGGTAAGACGGTATACACCAACAATCCTGGGATTCTTTGCAATAATCTGATCGGCAATGAAATCCTTTCGAGTGCCATTCGCTGCAACAATGGCTGAAATAATATTCTGCGGTACATGGTTGTAGTTGGCAAGCAACTGCTTGGTGTCCTTTGGCAGACAATAACCGCCGTATCCGAAAGACGGGTTGTTGTAGTGATTCCCGATGCGCGGATCAAGGCAGACGCCCTCAATGATGGATTTGGTATCAAGTCCTCTGACCTGGGCATAGGTATCGAGTTCGTTAAAATACGAAACCCGTAACGCAAGATATGTGTTGGCAAAGAGCTTGACTGCCTCTGCCTCAGTCGGGTTCATGAAGCGCACTTCGATGTTTTCCTTGATCGCACCCTCCTTCAGACAATTGGCAAAGGTCTCAGCGGCCTTGTGCAGCCTTGCATTCTTGACCGGAACGCCGACAATGATACGGCTGGGATAAAGGTTATCGTACAGTGCACGTCCCTCCCGTAAAAATTCGGGACTGAACAGAATGTTGTCGCAGCAATATTCTTCCCTTGCCCCCTCGGTAAAGCCAACGGGAACAGTGGATTTCACGATCATGACCGCATCGGGATTGACGTTTATAACCTGTTTTATCACGCTCTCGACCGAGCTTGTATCGAAATAGTTTTTGGAGGGATCATAGTTTGTAGGCGTTGAAATGACCACAAGGTCTGCATCACGGTAGGCGCTGTCACCGTCTGTAGTTGCTTCAAGGTCCAGGTCCTTATTTTCCAGGTACTCCTCAATTTCCTTATCGACAATAGGTGACTTCTTATTGTTTATCATCTCCACCTTTTCGGGAATGATATCGACAGCCTTGACAGTATTGTGTTGTGCCAAAAGTATCGCCATGGAAAGGCCGACATAGCCGGTGCCTGCTACTGCTATTTTCATATTCGCTTGCTCCTTTATTGTTTTTTGAAAAGGGAATCGCTTTTTCAAATAGTCCCAATGAGTATTTCCCGGTGGTAACGTACGAAAAGATCCGTTTGTTTAAGGCAACACTGCACAGAGCTTGTGTGGCAGATGTTGCGCAAAGCCGTCAGGCAGGCTTTGTGCGGTGTTGTCTTAAATGTTGTAGAATTTCTTATACCATTCGGCAAACTTACAAAGTCCGGTGCGAAGCGGCGTATTGGGTTTGAATCCCGTATCCTGTTCAAGTGCCGACGTATCCGCATAAGTCACGGGCACATCACCCGGCTGCATGGGTACAAGCTTCTTATGCGATTCAAAGTCGTAATCGGACGGCAGGACATCGGCACGTATGAGTTCCTCCTGCAGGACAGTGACGAAATCCAGCAGATTTTCCGGGGTACTGTTGCCGATGTTGTATATGCGGTACGGAGGAAGCGGAAGCCCGTCATCGCCGTTCTTTTTCTCGGGTGCACGCTCCATAACCCGCTTAATACCCTCGACGATATCATCCACATAGGTAAAATCGCGTTTGCAATTGCCGAAGTTGAATATCTGTATGGTTTCGCCCTTCAAGAGCTTGTTCGTAAAACTGAAATATGCCATATCCGGTCTTCCGGCCGGTCCATAGACCGTAAAAAATCTGAGTCCCGTGGATGGAATGTTGTACAGCTTGGAATAGGCATGGGCAAGGAGTTCGTTGGATTTCTTGGTTGCAGCATACAGTGATACCGGATTGTCCACTTTATCATCTGTCGAATACGGAACTTTTTTATTCGAGCCGTAAACCGAGGAGGACGATGCATAAACAAGATGCTCCACCGGATGATTGCGACAGGCTTCCAAAATATTGTAGAAGCCAACAAGGTTGGATTCGACATATACATCCGGATTGGTGATACTGTACCGGACACCGGCTTGTGCCGCCAGGTTGACGACCATTTCCGGCTTAGATTCGGTAAAGATCTTCTCAATGAGTGCCTTGTCGGCGAGGTTGCCTTTTATGAAAGTCCATGTGCAGTCCGGCTTTGCAGCTGCAAGCTTACGAATTTCCGAAAGTCTGTATTCCTTAATGGAAACATCATAATAGTCGTTTATATTGTCAAGACCGACAAGTTTTATGTCTTTTACAGTATTCAAAAGCGCAGTCACAAGGTTTGCACCGATAAAACCGGCAGCGCCTGTAACAAGAATCGTTTTGCTTTCAAGATTTATATTCGGCGTTAGCATTTTGTAATCCCCTTATCCTCTTTTGTATGCATATGCAACCTTCTGCTGCCTTAAATTTTGTGTCGCATCTTTTTGACAGCATCAGAAACTTCCCGCTTATACAGAAAAGCATTAACCGCAATGTTTGAAAGCAATGCAGCACATCCGACTTTCACAGCCAGGATGATCCATGCGGCATAGCTGATCTGCCCCATCGTAAAAAACGCCGAAAACAGCTTCACCAATCCAAACAGCAGAACCACGCAAATAGTATCAGTCAAAATATGCTTCAGAAAATGTTTTAAAGGGCGATAAAGAATACTGCGTGACAGATACCACGCCAGATAAATCGTGCGGTATGCCATCGCTGCCAAAGTACCGATTGCCACGCCGATCAATCCAAAATTGAAAACGAGCACCACAGAGACCACAATATTAATAGTCGCTTCAATAATTGCGCTCCACTGTGTCTGTTTATAATGACCGGCGGCAAGAACCATGATATTATAAGGAAGCCGCAAACAATACGAGGCCTGCGCAATGGTAATCAGGTATGCAAAAGCGGGAACGATATAGTTTGCATCTGAGATATTTGTTGTATAAACACGCACAAACGGCACTATCAGAACTGCCGCAACCGAAAAGACAAGGGTAACCAAAGTATGCAGAAACCATTCGATATGAGAAAAAGAACGATTTAATTCGTCCGTTTCATTTTTTGCGAGCATGTTTCCGAGCATTGCCTGCATCCCATTTGTCATGGATACAACAATTTGCTTTACCCCATTGACAACAAGGTGATACACTGCATAGATCGACACATTTTCAAGTGTGGACAGAAATGTCAATACGACCGTATCTGTATTACCGAGAACAACTGTTGCGATATGTTGCGCAAGACCATTCCATTTTTGCTTTATCGGTTCTTCGGCATACTGTATTTTGTGGTCGATCTTATATTTTCTCTTTGCAATAGCCGCAAGAAGCAACGGCTGAATAAGAAAAATAAGCGAAGTAGTCAGTTTGACAATCTGAATTGACGTACCTGCCTTCATAAGCAATATGCAGCTTACCGTATTCAAAATCAATGCTGCAGAATGAATGCTATACTGAATAAAACCCAGCTGATCCGCATTCAGAAGCAGCCGATAAGTCATGCCCAGATAATACTGAACAAAACTGCTGATAGATATGACAAATATAAGAACCAGTGTAAAAAAATAGTCAAATGACTTCAATGTAATCAGCGGATAAAATACCATAAGAATTGCGATATATGCTAAGAGAATATACGCAATTCTTTTGAAAAAACGATCCGCAGATTTCATGATTTTGCTTACTTCCTGCATATCATTGTTTGCCAGAGGCTTATACAGTGCCGATTGCACTACCGCTCCGACACCGCACTCAGCAAGTGAAATGAATCCCAGGAACTGCGTGATTGACGATATCAAACCGTTTACTGCCGACCCGTAAAAAGATAGAAAAAACCGCGGAAGTATAAATCCACATACGATTGTGATCATCTGATATATTAAGGACGATGCCGAATTCAGCATCAGTTTTGTTTTACGCGTCATTATCATTCTCCCGCAAAAAACGTATGCCGTCACAAAGCATTTGTAGTGCTTTCACGCATACATATTCCATTCAATCAATCTTAGCCGGATCAATCATCCGTTGTCCGCCGCACGCCACGTGGAGGCTTTGATTTTGTGCGGCTACCCCACCCTGGAATGGGGTGGGGTTTTTGCTTGGGTTAGTTTTCTGTCACAAG